>JAWWAM010000135.1:0-7140 GCA_033721715.1 Marinobacter sp. | reverse complement strand
TGACGAAGAGATGGCGGACACCACCGGCCCGCGGTTGGTGAGCTGGATGCCTGGGCCGGAAGATGCTATCCCCGATACCCGCCAGGACATGCAGCGCCCGGGCGATCCGGTTGTGCTGAACTTTGATGAGCCGCTGGACGCAGAATCCATTGCCGACGGTATTGTGCTGGACGAAGGTGGCACCCCGCTGACCACGGGTGACGGCACGCTCGAAGCCAAGCTGGACGGAACGGCGCTGGTACTGAACCCACAGGGTGGGCTCAAGCATGGCGTTGATTACACAGTCCAGGTGGGCAACTCACTGACCGACCTAGCGGGTAATGGAGCCAACCCGCAAAGCCTCACCTTTGCTCTGCCTGACGTGGGGGACGATTCGGTTCTTCAGAGATCACCAATTGCCCTGACCACCTATCCCGGCTATCCCTGTGTGACCACCGGGGTAAATCTGAGCCAGGACAGCCATGGTCAGTGTGTGGATGCCGCCCCTGATGGTCCTAGAGGTGACGAATTGCCGGTAACTACTATGCCGGAAGACCGCCCTATCGTTGTAGTATTCTCCCAGTCCATGAACCTCAACTCCATCCGCAACGGCGAAACGTTTGTGGTCGAGAAGGTGGATGAAAGTGGTACGGTGATTGAACCTGTCTCTGGTCGGCTGGAGAAGAATAACCAGCGCATCCGATTCTATCCAGATAAGCCCTGGGAAATCGATGCTCTTTACCGCTACACCTTGGCTTCGGCTGACCAAGGGCAGTGCCAGGCTGGTACCACACCTAGCTTTATCTGCGGCGAAAACCGCCTCGCTCTGGAAACTGACCTGCTGGTAGATCCAGAAAGATCGGGAGGTCCAGACATGAGTATTTATTTCCGCGGCACCAAAGCAGCAGACACGGTATTCACGCCGCTGAGGAACCTTCCCATCCGGGACACTAACTCGAACTACCTGGTCGATTGCGGGACACTGGGGGGTGAGGACTGTCTCGAACCTTTTAACCATAGTACCGACGGCGGTGATGGGTTCTTACCGTCCGCAAACGCAGCGAAGCTGGCTGTAATCGGGCAGCAGGCCGACGCGCTGGGTATTGCGGTTGGTGCAAGTGTCGGCTGCCCAGCGGACGAAAGCTGCCCACGCAATAAATTTATTTACCAGACCTACGGCCTGAATACCGAGGTATTAGGTCCAAAAAAAGACTCTGACGGCAACATAGTCGGAGTGAGGGTTCTGTTGTATCCAACCATGCTCGCGACGACCTCTGCCAGTGTATTCATGGACGGCTTTGGCGAGCAGGCAACTGGCCCGCAGATACTACGTATGCGTTACGGAACGCCTACCGAGGATAATCCGATGGGGCTGGTTGAGGGGACCATAATAGAAGGTGACGACGGCGCCCCGATATTCAAAACCACTGCAGAGCTCACACTGGATGCTCCAAACCTCCAATTACCTATTGCAGAGGCGCTGGAGCATAATCTCTACAGCAAAGATTTCACTCTTGAGCTAAAAGGCCCCATTTCGTTCTTTGACGACGGTCGGATGCAGATTGTACAGATAAGCAGCAATGCGCCGCCCATCAATGTGAACGTAAACGTGACGGTGCCGATTCTTAACGAGTTCCTCTCTTACTCTGCCTGCGTAGAAGAACGCGGATTCGAAGGCATATTCACCTGCCTTGTGGATTCCTCCACCGAAACCGAGCGAGGAGACATCTCCATTCCTTTGGAAATTCCCGAGCAGGGCGTTTACCTCAACTTCATCTCCAACCCCATAAAAGAAATCCCGGCAGAGTACTAACTTCAGGCTCCGCTACTTATGGCCAGCCTTCGGGCTGGCCTTTTTTTGGGCGGCAAAGCCAAAAACCGGTTTTCCCCTCTCCTCAATTTCCTGCTAATCTGGTTGCCTGTTGAAACCAACTCTGAATTCCGGGGCCAAGCGGGGACGGAGGTCCGAAACCGTGCGGAGCCATGGAGGGCGGAGCCGAGCGTACAGGGACGTACTCACAGCGTGTTTCGGACCTCCGTCCCTGCTTGGCCATGCTCAGAGCAAAGACAATAAAAACCTGTTTGGAGAGACCCATGGAAAACGGCACCCACTTTCGTACCTGCCACCTGTGTGAAGCCATGTGTGGCGTTGCGATTGAGGTAAAGGACGGTCAGATCGCCTCTATCAAGGGCGATGAGGACGATCCGTTAAGCCATGGCCACATCTGCCCCAAAGCGGTAGCGCTGCAGGACTTACATGAAGACCCTGAACGGTTGCGGAAACCGGTACGCAAAACCGCCGAAGGCTGGCAGGAAATGGAGTGGGACGAGGCCTTTGACCTGGTGGCAGACCGCTTGCACAGCGTACGCAAGGAACACGGCCGCAACAGCATTGGCGCTTACCTGGGCAACCCCAACGTTCACAACCACGGCTCACTGGTGGCAACCATGCCATTCCTGCGGGCTTTGGGCACCCAGAACCGTTTTTCCGCTACCTCCAACGACCAGCTACCCCATATGCTGGCCAGCCTGGAAATGTTCGGGCACCAGATCCTGTTTCCCATCCCCGATATTGACCGCACCGAGCTGTTTATCTGCATCGGTGCCAATCCCATGGCCTCCAACGGAAGCCTGATGACGGTTCCGGACTTCCGTGGCCGGCTGAAAGCCCTGAAAGGCCGTGGCGGGAAAATGGTAGTGGTGGATCCTCGCCGCACTGAAACCGGCAAACTTGCCGACGAGTTTCATTTTATCCGCCCCGGCACCGATGCACTGTTGCTGATGGCGATGGTGCACACCCTTTTTGCAGAACACCTGGTGAACCTCGGCCACGCGGAAGCCTTTACCAAGGATGTGGATCTGATACGGCTTGCCTCTCTCGGTTTCACACCGGAAGCGGTGACGGAGCAGACAGGCATACCGGCCGCGGACATCCGCAATCTGGCCCGCCAGCTCGCCACTACTCGACGAGCCGCCCTCTACACCCGCATGGGCACCAGCACCCAGGCTTTCGGCGGCGTCGCGACCTGGCTGGCTTACGTACTCAATATCCTGACAGGAAAGCTGGACACTACGGGCGGCATGATGTTCACCCAGCCGGCAATTGACCTGATCGCCCTCGGAGGGATGTCCGGCCAGAAGGGACATTTCGCCAAGCGCTTCAGCCGGGTGAAGAAACTACCCGAGTTTGGTGGTGAATACCCTGCCAGCACCATTGCAGACGAAATACTGACCCCGGGAGAAGGCCAGATCCGTGCATTCGTGACCGTGGCCGGTAACCCGGTGCTGTCGAGCCCCAACGGTGGACGTCTGGATGAGGCTTTCGGCGGCCTGGATTTCATGGTCTCCGTGGATTACTACCTCAACGAAACGACCCGCCACGCAGACATCATACTGCCACCCACAGCCGGGCTGGAGCGTAGCCACTACGACCTGATTTTCAGTATGTTCGCCGTACGAAATACCGCCAAGTACAGCCCCGCCCTGTTCGACGCCGGTAAAGATACCCGCCATGACTGGCAGATTTTGCTGGAGCTCGCTCACCGTCTCGAGAAAAAACGAAAAGGCGGGCAACTGCCGGTGCGGGCCGAAATGGGCTGGCGTGCGTTCAAGCAGGTCGGGCCCGACCCGATACTCGACATGATGCTGCGGGCCGGCCCCTATGGTGCCGACATAGGCCGGGTCCGTGGCCTGGTTCAGCCGGCCATAGATCTGGTGATGGATATTCTCCCTGACCAACATCCTCTGCGCGGCCTGGCGAAACTCAGCCCGTTGAACCGGCACTGGCAGGATCTCCCCAAAGGGCTCTCAATCAATACCCTGAAACAGCTACCCAACGGGGTTGACCTCGGGCCGCTTCGCCCGTGCATGCCTGGCCGGTTGTTTACCCGCGATGGGAAGGTAAACCTGGCCCCTCGCCGCTATCTCCAGGATCTTGATCGCCTGCATACGCTGATGTCTGCCCCTCACGCCACCGGCCTGCTGCTGATCGGGCGCCGGCATGTTCGCAGTAATAATTCCTGGATGCACAACAGTCAGCGGTTGGTAAAAGGCAAAGAGCGCTGTACCCTGATGATGCATCCTCAGGATGCCTCCCGCTGCGGGCTTCAGCCCGGTGACGCGGCCGAAGTGTCTTCCTCTGCAGGCAAGATTGTAGTGCCGGTGGAAATCACCGAGGACATCATGGCCGGTGTGGTTTCGGTTCCCCATGGCTGGGGCCATCATCGTGACGGTACCCGTCAGTCGGTTGCGGTCGCACACGCCGGGGCCAGCATTAATGACGTCATCAGCGACCAGCAAACAGATCCGCTGGTTGGCACATCCGTACTGAACGGTCAGGTAGTGGATGTGAAAGTCTGGCGCTCAGAACGCCCTCGCAAACGGGCCTGAACCCCTGAACGGAGAAACCTATGCCCCAGTGGCTTCAATGGACGCTGATTATTGCCGGCCTGCTGGCTATCGCCTTACTGGCTGCGTTTATCCTTCGCCAGTCACGTACGCTGCAGGAAGGAAGAAAACGGCGGGCCAAAACCGAAACCTTCCAGAAGGCGCGCCGGAAAAGTATGGTGGAAAGTATTCGGGTGCTGGCAATGGCAGTGGAAGAGGACCAGATTGAATACTCGGAGGCTTGCCTGCGCATCAAGGGACTGCTGGAGCACGTGGCCCCCGAATTGCTGGAACAGTCACCTTTCCGGGTTTTTCAGGAAGTGCATGACCGGCTCCAGCACATGCCAACCCACCGGGCACGCCAGGAAACTGAAGGCCGATTCGTGGAGAAGATGGACCGGGAGCGGCTCGCGGTCGAGAAAGAGCACGCCGATGCCATTCGCCGTGCGGCTACCGCCATTCGTCACCACCCTTTCACCTAGAGCGGGCTTCCGACGGCTCACGGGTTCAAGGAGCTATTTTTGTAACTTTTTGTAAACGGATTTAAATCGAGGAGGTATGATTAACTTTACAAATCAACCTCTTCACGTGTTGCAGATAAATGACACCTTGCTCACGGACCAAACCCCAACCTCGCCAGCTTTTATTTCCATCCATCTTGGCTAAGTTAAATACAGAGCCTTGCCATTACCGACCCTGCAATGGCTCTGATTGTTTTCTCCTGAACACGTTTGGTTTGATCTGCAACAAGCGGGTGAGCTTGCCGGCCTTCGGGCCGGCTTTTTTGCAATTACTGGTTCATCATCCCGGCCATGGCCATGATGCTGTCCTTGTTGTGGACAAGTTCGTCGAACTGCTCCTCCACCTTCTGCGGGTCGAGCCCGAGAGACGCATAGAATTCCGGGGTCACTACCTCTCCAGCTCCCAGGGCGACACCGCGCTGGGTCAGTAATTGGCGCCCAAGCCACAGCAGTTTCCCGTAAACCGCATAGGGGCCATCATAGCCGGGATTCTTCTGGTTCCGGATGGCAAGGCAGACTTCATCCGGCATCCCCCAGTTCTGCATAAGTTCTGCCGCAATCTGTTCACGGGTCACCCCCAGCAGATAATGCTCGATCACCGAAGAGTCCATATGAGGATTGGCCTCCAGGGCACGGCAAACCAGCTTGAAGTGCGGCGGGAACACCTGAGCCAGCACCAGGTAACCGAAGTTATGAAGCAGTCCTGAAAGATATGCCAGGCCGAAAACCGGGCGGTCACCGCGAGGCATCATACTGGCCAGCACACCGGCTGACTGGGCCTGCCAGATCGCCTGCTGCCAGTAGTCGACGTAACCTTCCGGATGATCCTGGGGCTGCTTCAGAGCCCGACCGAGGGAGAGCCCCATGGCCAGGTTCATCACCAGATCAAACCCCAGAATCCGCGACACGGCGTCGTGTACAGAGCGCACCTGCCCGGCAGCCGCATAGAAAGACGACGAGGCCCAACTGACAACCTGAGCCGCCAGGCTGGGATCACTTTCCACTACATCCACCAGGTCGCCCATGACCGCATTGGGGTTAACCCGCAGGTGAATGATTCGCTGCGCAGTTTCAGGCAGCGGAGGCAGTTCCAGGGTATCTTCAAGGCGCTGCTGGATACGCAGGGTGGTAAATCGCCGGATGGCGGAATGTAACTGGTCGCGATCCCGTTCGGGGCTGTCCAGATTAACCGCAATGGAATCCGGCACCACCGTGAATGCCCGCCTGTCGGCAGCGGCGGTAATCGCTCTGAATTCATCGCCGGGCATCACCATGCACAGATTCTGCTCTCCCAGAACTACGGCGACGTAGGCTTGCGCATCCACCCTCGCGTCGACCACGGTGGGCCATCCGGTCAGAGACGGCAACGCCGGCAGTTCCGTGAGGCCGGAACGCTCCCGGGCAAGGGCCTGTTCACGCCGCTTCATCACCCGCAGGTCGCGGCCGAGTTCTTTATTCAGGGCATTGATATCAAGCAGGTCCCCCTGCCGACAGATGGCCTGGAGGTTTCCCTGTTCGTCGCTGAGCAGCACCATGCGCAACAGCTCGTCATCTCTGGCCTGACTCACATCACGCAGGGAAACACCGGCTGCTGAATCGCCCAGTGCCTGCCGGACTACAACAGGTAGCTCCATAAGTCTCTCCAAAATATTGACGGTACCGTTAGGGGCACATCGGTTATTGTGCAGTATAGGGCACAAACCACAACCCAGCGTTGACGTCAGACTAGTTTCTGCCCACTGCTGACGCGAATGCTGCAACCGTTATACGTCGCCATAGCGTATTCGCTCACCCAGCCAGCGACGAATCAGACCATTGACCACGACCGGTTGTCTCATCAGGCCCGGTGCCATTTCCCGCACAGGCTCAATCCAGCCCTTATCCCGCTCGAAATCCGCCAGGCGGAACTGCATCATGCCGGTCTGCCGCGTACCCAGCACTTCGCCGGGACCCCGTATTTCCAGATCTTTCTCGGCGATTACGAAGCCGTCCTGGCTGTCCCGGAGCGCCTGTAAACGAGCCTTGCCATTCTGGGACAGTGGCGGGTGATACATCAGAACGCAGAAGCTGGCTTCTTCGCCCCGCCCAACCCGGCCCCGTAACTGATGGAGCTGAGCCAGGCCCAGGCGCTCCGGGTTTTCGATAATAATCAGTGAGGCGTTGGGGACATCCACGCCCACCTCGATCACCGTTGTGGCCACCAGGAGATCCAGCTCACCGTTCTTGAACTGCTCCATCACCGCTGCTTTCTCGG
>JAWWAM010000134.1:0-7152 GCA_033721715.1 Marinobacter sp. | reverse complement strand
CGGGAAAATGGTCGGCGTGGCAGGATTCGAACCTGCGACCCCTTCGTCCCGAACGAAGTGCGCTACCAAGCTGCGCCACACGCCGATCAACGGCCGGTATTATACGGATTAGCGGGTTATTTACCAGCCCCGGATGACTTAACGGCATCCGTAGAGTTGCTGAGCCTGCCATGCCGGGCCAGGTATCGGAGGGCCGGTTCAGGGGCCCTCCGGATCTCCCGGTTAACCGGCAGTAGGCAGCACAGAAATGTCCGCTACCCGCAGGAACAGGTTGCGTAGCAGATTGAGCATGGCCAGGCGGTTGTTGCGCACGGCCTCGTCGTCGGCCATGACCATCACTTCGTCAAAGAAGTTGTCCACCGGTTCCCTCAGGCTGGCCAGGGAGCTCAGGGCAGTGGCGTAGTCGCCCTTCTCGAACAGTGGCAGCACCTTTTCCGCCTGCTGGCGGATCTGCTCTGCCAGGGCTTTCTCGGCGTTGTCCTGCAGCAGATCGGTATCGATGGTTTCACCGATGCTGTCACCGCCCTGCTTGGTGAGAATGTTGGATACCCGCTTGTTGGCACCGGCCAGGGCCAGGGCTTCCGGCAGCTGACGGAAGGCTTCCACGGCTTTCACCCGGCGGTCGAAATCCAGCGGGCGTGTGGGGCGACGGGCGTGCACGGCCAGGTAGACTTCGGCGCTGATGCCCTGCTCTTCATAGTGGGCGCGGAAGCGCTCCAGCATGTAATCCACTACCGTATTGGCAACATCCGGTTCGGTGATGCTGCTGTGTTCTGCTTCCGCCCATTCACAAAGGGTCTGCAGATCCAGTGGCAGTTCCCGTTCGATGATGATGCGCAGTACGCCCAGAGAGGCACGGCGCAGGCCGAAGGGATCGCGGGTGCCGGACGGTGGTTGGTTAATGCCGAACAGGCCCACCAGGGAGTCGATGCGGTCGGCAATGGCCACGGCGCAACCGGTCAGTGTGGCGGGCAGGTCGTCGCCGGCAAAGCGCGGCATGTACTGCTCGTTCAGTGCGCTGGCCACTTCTTCGTTTTCGCCGTCATTGGCGGCGTAGTACTGCCCCATGATGCCCTGAAGATCGGTGAACTCCAGTACCATCTCGGTGACCAGGTCGGTCTTGGCCAGCATGGCGGCGCGTTCAGCAAGTTGCGGATCGCTGCCAATGGCGTCGGCGATTTTCTTCGCCAGGGCCGCTACACGAACAGACTTGTCATGGATGCTGCCCAGCTTGTCCTGGAATACGATCGGCTTAAGCTGGTCGATCCGGTCTTCCAGCCGGGTTTTGCGGTCAGTGTCGTAAAAGAACGCGGCATCGGCCAGGCGCGGACGGATAACCTTCTCGTTGCCGGAGATCACCTGGCTCGGGTCCTTGCTTTCCAGGTTGGCGACGGTAATGAACAGCGGGAGCATTTTGCCGTCGCCAGAGACTACGTGGAAATACTTCTGGTGTTCCTTCATGGAGGAAATCAGTGCCTCGGCGGGCACGTCCAGGAAACGATCCTCGAAGCGGCCCAAAAGGGGCACCGGCCATTCGTTCAGCGCGGTGACCTCATCCAGAAGGTCTTCATCAATCACGGCTTGTCCGTGGCCTTCATTCTTTGCAATGGCCATCACCCCGTCGCGAATCTGTTCACGGCGTTCGGCGAAGTCCGCGATCACGTAGCCTTCCTGGCGCAAGACCACCTCGTAATCACAGGGCTTTGGGACAATCAGTGACTCGGGGCAGTGGAAACGGTGGCCACGGGTTTTGTTGCCCGGTGTCAGGCCCATGATCGGGGTCTCGATTACCTTGTTGCCGAACAGCATGATGGCCCAGTGTACCGGGCGGACAAACTCGGTGCGGTGAGCGCCCCAGCGCATGCGTTTGGGTATGGGCAGTGCTGCGAGGGACTGGTCCACCAGTTCCGGCATCAGTTCCACGGTGGGGCGGCCTTGCTCAATAGTGCGATAGACCACCCAGGCGCCCTTGTCGGTTTCCAGGGTGTCGAGCTGGTCAGGGGTTACGCCCAGGGAGGTAGCAAAGCCAGTCAGCGCCCGTGTGGGGTTGCCGGAATCGTCGAAGGCGGCCTTTACGGCCGGGCCACGCTTCTCCACCGGCTTGTCCGGTTGTGCGTCTTCCAGGTCACGAACCCGCACGGCGAGCCGGCGCGGTGCTGCAAAGGCCTCTACCTTGCCGAATTGGATGCCCGCTTCTTCCAGGCCCTTACTGATGCCACGGGTAAAAGCCTCAGACAGTGGCTTGAGGGCCTTAGGGGGCAACTCTTCGGTGCCCAGTTCAACCAGAAAATCCTGTGTTGCCATGATTATGCGTTCCCCTGTTCCTGCTGAGCTTTCTTCGCTTTTTTGTCCTTCTTGCCTTTTTCATCGGCGGCGTCGGCTGCTGCCAGTACTTCCTTGCGCAACGCCTCTGGCGCCAGCGGGAAGCCAAGCTTGCGGCGGCTGTTGAAGTAAGCCTGGGCTACGGAACGGGCGAGGGTACGAACCCGCAGGATGAACCGTTGACGCTCGGTCACGGAGATAGCGTGCCGTGCATCAAGGAGGTTAAACGTATGGGAGGCCTTGAGCACCTGCTCGTAGGCAGGCAGTGCCAGGCCGGCTTCGATCAGGCGGGCGCTTTCGCGCTCGTGAACATCGAAGCTGTGAAACAGAAATTCGGTATCGGCGTGTTCGAAGTTGTAGGTGGACATTTCCACCTCCTGCTGGTGAAACACGTCGCCGTAAGTGACCACGCCGTCCGGGCCTTCGGTCCATACCAGGTCATAAACACTGTCGACGCCCTGCAGGTACATGGCAATGCGCTCAAGCCCGTAGGTAAGCTCGCCGGTCACCGGGTAGCATTCCAGGCCACCGACCTGCTGGAAGTAGGTGAACTGGGTGACTTCCATACCGTTGAGCCAGATTTCCCAGCCCAGGCCCCAGGCGCCGAGGGTGGGCGATTCCCAGTTGTCTTCCACAAAACGGATATCATGGACCAGTGGGTCCAGGCCCAGCGCCTTCAGGGAATCCAGATACAGTTCCTGGATGTTGTCCGGCGACGGCTTCAGTACCACCTGGAACTGGTAGTAATGCTGCAGGCGGTTGGGGTTTTCCCCGTAGCGGCCGTCGGTGGGGCGGCGGCTGGGCTGAACGTAGGCGGCGTTCCAGGTTTCCGGGCCGATGGAACGCAGAAAAGTGGCGGGATGGAAAGTGCCGGCACCTACTTCCATATCCAGTGGCTGGAGTACTACGCAGCCGTGCTGCGCCCAGAAATTCTGCAGGGCGAGAATCAGGCCCTGGAACGTTTTGATATCCGGGGTGTTTTCGGAAGTTGCCTTGTCTGTCACGACGTTTGCCTGTTGGTCAGTCTGTGTGTGGCGCCCGGGCATCTTGCCGGGGCACTCTGTAAAAAATCGGCATTATACGCCTGCCAATCGCGTATTTCTAAGTCAGCTTCACTGGCCCGATTTTGCTCTAGAAGAAAGTCAGCCCTACCTGGAAGAGTTTCTCCACATCTCTTATCCGGGTTTTGTCCACCAGGAATAGCACTACGTGGTCGTCCGGCTGCACCCGCAGGTGGTCATGAGCGATCAGGACTTCATTGTGGCGGACGATGGCACCGATGGTGGTGCCCTCCGGCAGGTTGATCTCATCAAGCCGCTTTCCGACCACTTTGGAGGAGCGGTGGTCGCCATGGGCGATGGCCTCGATGGCTTCGGCAGCGCCTCTGCGCAGTGAGTGAACATTTACTACGTCACCGCGGCGCACATGAGTGAGCAGGCTTCCAATGGTGGTTTGCTGGGGCGAAATGGCGACATCGATATCGCCGCCCTGGATCAGGTCAACATAGTCCGGGTTGTTGATCAGCGTCAGTACCTTGCGGGCACCAAGACGTTTGGCCAGAAGTGAAGCCATGATGTTGGCTTCGTCGTCGTTGGTGACGGCGCAGAAAACATCGGTATTCTCGATATTTTCCTCCAGCAGGATGTCCTTGTTGGCGGCATCCCCTTCCAGTACAACGGTTTTGCGAAGGCTCTCAGACAGCATGACGCAGCGTTCGTGGTCCCGCTCCAGCAGTTTGACCTGAAACCGGGATTCCAGGGTGTGGGCCAGCCGCTGGCCGATATTTCCACCCCCACAGATGAATATGCGCTTGTAAGCCTTTTCCAGTGGCTGAAGCTCGCTCATTACGGAGCGGATATGATCGGAGGCGGCGATAAAGAACACTTCGTCGCCGTCCTCAATAACAGTATCGCCCTGGGGCATGATCGCCCGGCCTTTCCTGAAGATGGCGGCCACCCGGGTCTCGATCTTGGGCATATGGCTACGCAGGTACGACAACTCATGGCCCACAAGTGGACCGCCCTCGGTGGCACGAATGGCGACCAGCTGTACCAGGCCCTTGGAAAATTCCAGCACCTGGAGGGCGCCCGGATATTCAATCAGCCGGGTTATGTGCTTGGTGACCAGGTGTTCCGGGCTGATCAGAACGTCGATCGGAAAGCCCCGCAGGCTGTCCAGATCCTTTTTCTGTTCTCGCTGGTAAAACAGTTCCGGTTTTGCCAGATAGGCATTGGCCCTCACCCGGCAGATGGTCGTTGGCGTCTTGTACATCAGCTTCGCCACCTGGCAGGCCACCATGTTGACCTCATCGCTGTTGGTGACGGCGATCAGCATGTCGCCGTCTTCGGCGCCGGCCTGTCTCAGCACCGTGGGAAAGGAAGCCTTGCCCTGTACCGTACGAATATCCAGGCGATCCTGGAGTTCCCGCAGACGGGTACTGTCGCTGTCGATCACGGTGATGTCATTGGCTTCGTTGGCGAGGTTCTCTGCCAGGGTTCCGCCCACCTGGCCGGCGCCGAGAATCAGGATTTTCATGGTTCAGGTTTCTCCAGCACGGCGTAAAAGAATCCATCGTGGCTTTCGGGATCGGGCAGCAGCTGGCGGCCGGTTCCCATATCGCGCCCCCACTGCGCATCCGGCTCTATCAGGGCCGCGTCATCCTGCTGGGTGAGGAATCGACGGATTATACGGTGATTTTCCTGGGGGAACACGGAACAGGTGGCGTACACCAAACGTCCGCCTGGTGCGAGCACCTGCCACATGGCTTTCAGAAGACCCAGCTGGATACTGGCCAATGGCACAATGTCCGATTCCCGGCGCAGCAACTTAATGTCCGGGTGACGTCGAATCACGCCGGTGGCGCTGCATGGAACATCCAGCAGGATGCGGTCGAACGGCTGCCGGTCCCACCATTGCTCAATCTCCCCTGCATCCGCCTGTTTCAGGGTGGCCACAAGATCCAGCCGGTCGAGGTTCTCCTGCACCCGGGGCAGCCGGTCGGCAGACTCATCAATGGCCACCACTTCGTCCAGTTCGCCGCAGCTTTCAAGGATAGCGCAGGTTTTTCCCCCTGGCGCGGCGCAGGCATCCAGCACCCGCTGGCCAGGAGCCAGATCCATCAGGGTGGTGCACAGTTGGGCGGCTTCGTCCTGGACACTGACAGCGCCGTCGGCGAACCAGGGCAGGTGGTCTACGGGGACGGGCGAGGCCAGTTGAATGCCGTAGGGGGCGAATAGCGTGGCGCTTGCCGCGATCCCGGCGTCTGCCAGCTGCTGAAGGTAGTCGTTGCGGCTGAACCGGCGGGCGTTTACCCGCAGGGTCATGGGGGCCTGGGCATTGTTGGCGTCAAGTATGGCCTGCCAGTCCTGCGGCCAGTTGTGGCGCAGTTTCTCCAGCATCCAGTGGGGGTGGCTGAAGCGTGCGCTGTCGTCGGGCCAGGCTGGCTCCCCTTCCCGTTCCGCCGCTCTTAAAACCCCGTTCACCAGGCCGGTAAGATGCGGCCTGTCGAGGGCGCGGCAGGCTTCCACGGTTTCGTTGAGTATGGCGTAAGTGGCCTGCTGGCTGAGGCGAAGCTGGAAAAGCGCCACCAGCATCAGGTGGTGCACAACCCGGTCAGGCTTGCGCAGAGGTTTTTTCAGACGGGCCTGAAGTTCGGCGTCGAGACGGTGAAACCAGCGGCAGGTGCCATAGCACAATGCCTGGAGTTGCGGGCGCTCGCTGTCTGCAACCTCATTCAGGGCCAGGGGCAGGCATTGTGTCAGTGACTGGCCATTCTCCACAGATTGCAGAACCCGGGCGGCCACGGCCCGCACTGGCTGGCCACGGTCACCCATTCAATGCAGCTCCTGGCCGGGCATCAGTATTTCCTTGCCGCCGTTGATCAGATCGTTGGCCGATTGCGGGCGCGAACCAGACAGTTGCAGCCGGGTGATCCTCAGTGACTCAAGCCCGCAGGCAACGTCAATACCTTCGCGGCTGCGGCGAATAACCGTCCCCGGGTGTTTGTCACTGGTGTTTTCCACAATAGCGGCCTGGTGAATGCGGATTCGCACGTCGTCCAGATCGGTGTAGGTTCCGGGCCAGGGGTTGAAGGCACGGATCAGGCGGCTGATGGCTGGGGCGTCCAGGGTCCAGTCGATATGGCCTTCTTCCTTGCTCAGCTTGCTGGCGTAACAGGCACGGTTTTCATCCTGGACTTCACCATGAAGCTCGCCTTTTTCCAGGTGATCCAGCGCCTTGACGATGGCGTGGCCTCCCAGGTCAGCCAGACGGTCATGGAGACTGCCGCCGGTATCGTCTTCATGGATCGGAGTAATGGCTTTGAGCAGCATTTCACCGGTGTCCAACCCGGCATCCATCTGCATGATGGTAATGCCGGTTTCGCGGTCACCGGCGGCAATGGCCCGCTGGATGGGGGCGGCGCCACGCCAGCGCGGCAACAGGGAGGCGTGGATATTCAGGCATCCATGGCGAGGGATATCCAATACTGCCTGGGGCAGGATCAGCCCATAGGCGGCCACGACCATCACATCGGCATCCAGTGCCCGCAACTCCTCCTGGGCCTCGGCGGCTTTCAGGGACTCGGGCTGGAAAACCGGAATCCCCGCCTCTGCTGCCACCTTTTTCACCGGGCTGGGGGTCAGTTTGCGGCCACGGCCAGAGGGCCTGTCGGGCTGGGAATAAACACCAACCACCTGATGACGGGTGGCTAGCAATGCCTTGAGCGCGGTCGCTGCAAAATCGGGGGTGCCGGCAAAAACAAGTCGCACGGGCTGTCATTCCCTTGTCCGTTGAATACGAAAAGACCGGGCTTACACCCGGTCCCGGTTT
>JAWWAM010000133.1:0-7176 GCA_033721715.1 Marinobacter sp. | reverse complement strand
CGAGTTACTCGCCCATGTAAAGGCCTCCAAGGCACTGAAGCCGGGGCAGCGGATAATTCTGGAAGATGGTACTTCCATGCTGATGAAACAGCGGGAGGACGCGCTTTTCCACCTTGTCTGCGAGAGCGGCGAGCCAGTGCTGGAGTTGCTGGAGCGTATCGGGCACATGCCTTTACCGCCCTATGTAGACCGCCCCGACGAAGCCACCGATCGTGAGCGATACCAGACTGTCTATGCAAGGGAGTCTGGCGCTGTGGCCGCCCCGACAGCCGGCCTGCATTTTGATGACCATATACTGGTAGAGCTGGCGGCCCGGGGTATTGAGAGTGCATTTGTGACTCTGCACGTGGGTGCCGGTACCTTTCAGCCTGTGCGTGTGGAGCATATCGAAAATCACGTAATGCACAGCGAAGTCGCCCATGTTCCGCAGGAAACCGTCGACGCTGTTAATGCAGCCCGGGCCCGCGGTGGCCGTATCGTTGCTGTAGGGACCACCTCGGTACGTTCGCTGGAGTCAGCCAGCCGGGGTGGGGTGCTGAAGCCGTTCAAGGGTGAAACGGATATCTTTATCTACCCCGGCTACCGTTTCCAGAGTGTTGACGCCATGGTGACCAATTTTCACCTGCCTGAATCGACGCTGATCATGTTGATCAGCGCTTTCGCAGGTTATGACAACGTGATGTCCGCCTACCGCGAGGCCGTCGCGGAAAGATATCGCTTTTTCAGCTACGGTGACGCCATGTTTATCACAGGGCAGGCGCCAAGCCTGGGAGCTCTCAAATCCTATGCCGGGGAAGGGCATCCGGAATCCGGAGAACAATCATGACTGACCAGTGTTTTATGTCCTTTGAAAAGCTGGGGGAGGATGGCCGGGCCCGGCGCGGGCGGTTAACGTTTCCCCGGGGGACCGTGGAAACGCCGGCTTTCATGCCGGTGGGTACCTATGGCACCGTCAAGGGTATGCTGCCGCGGGACATAAAGGAGATAGGCGCCGAGATCATCCTGGGCAATACCTTTCACCTGATGTTGCGGCCAGGCACCGAGGTGGTGAAGGCCCATGGCGATCTGCACGATTTTACCCAATGGCACGGGCCGATCCTGACAGACTCCGGTGGCTTCCAGGTATTCAGCCTTGGAGAAATGCGCAAGATTACGGAAGCGGGCGTGACCTTCCGCTCGCCGATTGATGGTTCTCCTGTGGAGTTGTCACCGGAAATCGCCATGCAGGTCCAGCGGGACCTGGGTTCCGACATCGTGATGATTTTTGACGAGTGCACGCCTTACCCTGCCACCGAAAAGCAGGCCAGGGAGTCGATGGAGTTGTCCCTGCGTTGGGCGAGCCGGAGCAAGGAGGCACATGCAGGCAATCCGGCGGCACTGTTCGGTATTGTTCAGGGGGGTATGTATGAGTCCCTGCGCGACCGTTCACTGGAAGGGCTGAAGGAGATCGGATTCGACGGCTACGCCATTGGCGGGCTCTCCGTAGGCGAACCCAAGGAGGATATGATTCGTATCCTGGATCATCTGCCACCGAAGATGCCGGAAGACCGGCCCCGTTACCTTATGGGCGTCGGCCGGCCCGAAGACCTTGTGGAGGCGGTTCGCCGCGGCGTGGACATGTTTGACTGCGTGATGCCCACCCGTAACGCCCGTAACGGTTACCTGTTTACCTCCACCGGTATCGTCAAGATCCGCAACGCGCGCCATCGCCATGATACTGCTCCGCTGGATGATCAGTGCGACTGTTATACCTGTGAGAACTTTTCTAGAAGTTACCTGCATCATCTCGATAAATGTGGAGAAATGCTCGGTTCGCAACTCAATACCATCCACAATCTGCGTTATTACCAGAACGTGATGGCCGGATTGCGTGGCGCAATTGAAGCAGGTACATTGTCGGACTTTATCAGCGACTTCTATGCCCGCCGGGGTGAAACCGTGCCACCAATGGCACAGTGACTGCGGCATATGACGGTGCTCAACCGCTACTGAACTTATATTAAAAACGGAGATAATCAATGAAATCAATCAAGTTACTTGTTGCTGCACTCTTTGCTGTGATGCCGGCACTGGCCATGGCACAGGATCCCGGTGCAGGCGGCATGGGAGTGATGGGGCAGGTGATTTTCTTCGCCGGCTTTATCCTGATTTTCTACTTCCTGATCTGGCGCCCGCAGTCCAAGCGTGCAAAAGAGCACAAGGCTCTGATGTCCGGCCTGAACAAGGGTGATGAGGTAGTTACCTCAGGCGGCGTTGCCGGCAAGATCACCAAGGTTACCGACGATTTTATCGTGGTCGAGATTGCCGATAACGTTGAAGTCAAGGTTCAGAAAGTTGCTGTTGCAGCTGCACTTCCGAAAGGAACTCTGAAGGACATCTGAGCCGGTTTTTCACTCAGGTCTGAATTTGCCAAGCTGAAACATCACAGCCGGCCTGTTGGCCGGCTTAAAGGGACCCCATGCTGAACAAGTATCCGCTCTGGAAAAACCTGGTTATCGTCATCGCTCTGGTGATCGGGTTCATCTACGCCCTGCCTAATGTCTTCCCCGACGACTATGCCGTCCAGATCACTGGTGCGCGCAGTAGCACCGAGGTCAATCAGAGGATTCTGGAAAGGGCCGTTGATGCGCTCGAGGCGAAGGGGATTGCAGTCAAGGAATCCGAGATCCAGGAGCGTGATGCCCTGATCCGTCTGAATGATGCCGACGCCCAGCTGCGGGCGAGGCCGGTTGTTCAGGATGCGCTCGGCAGGGACTACCTGGTAGCGCTCAACATGGCGCCATCCACACCGGACTGGCTGAAAAGCCTGGGTGCCGGGCCCATGAAACTGGGCCTTGATCTTCGCGGTGGTGTCCACTTCCTGCTGGAAGTGGATATGGAAACGGCAGTTGAACAGCGCCTTGAATCCATGTCCAGCCAGATCAAGCGTGAATTGCGGGATGAGCGTGTGCGCTACCGCGGCGGTGACCTGGAGGGCGACAACTCCATCGTTCTGACCTTCCGGGATGAAGAGTCCCGCAGCGAAGCATTCAGTCTTGTTCGCGACCAGTACAATCAGTTTACACTCGACGAGCAGAGAGATGAGGGTGAATACCGCCTGATATTGACCATGTCTGAAGCAGAAATCAGGTCGATTCAGGATTACGCCCTGGAACAGAACCTGACCACCATTCGCAACCGGGTGAACGAGCTGGGGGTGGCCGAACCACTGGTACAGCGTCAGGGTTCAGACCGGATCATAGTCGAGTTGCCTGGTGTTCAGGACACAGCAGCTGCGAAGCGTGTTCTCGGTGCGACCGCCAATCTGGAGTTCCGTCTTGAAGCGCGTCAGGATGCGTCCGCTGCGAACACGGAAACCTATGAGTTCCGTGACAATCCCAATCGTGAGGCTCGCCTGGAGCGGGAGGTTATCGTCACAGGTGACAACGTCTCCAATGCCCAGCAGGCATTTGATGAGAACGGTCAGCCCCAGGTAAACATCACCATGGATTCTGTGGGTGGCGACCTGATGAACCGGGCTACCCGGAACGCCATCAGCCGCCGGATGGCGGTGCTGTTTATTGAATACCGTACAGAGACAGAAGAAGTGGTAGTGGATGGCGAGACCCGCACCGTCGACAATCGCGTGGTTGAAAAGGGCATCATCAGTCTTGCCACCATCCAGTCTGCGCTTGGAAGCAGTTTCCGGATCACCGGTCTCGACTCCATTCCTGAAGCGTCGGAACTGGCGCTGTTGCTGCGGGCCGGCTCATTGGCCGCGCCCATGTACTTCGTCCAGGAACGCACCATTGGCCCAAGTCTCGGGCAGAAGAACATTGATGCGGGCATGATGTCGGTACTTCTCGGCTTCGTACTGGTGCTCTGCTATATGGTGGCTTACTACCGTGGCTTTGGCCTGATCGCCAATATTGCACTTACGCTCAACCTGATGCTGCTGATCGCCTGCATGTCGATACTCTCGGCAACCCTGACCCTGCCAGGTATCGCCGGTATTGTGCTGACGGTAGGTATGGCTGTGGATGCCAACGTGCTTATCTTTGAGCGCATAAAGGAAGAGCTGAAATCGGGCCTCCCGCCACAGTCGGCCATAAACTCCGGTTACTCCAGGGCGTTTGTGTCGATTATTGATGCCAACATCACTACCTTGCTGGTAGCTGTGATCCTCTTTGCCATGGGCTCCGGCCCGGTGAAAGGGTTCGCGGTGACACTGTCGATCGGTATTCTCACGTCGATGTTCTCCGGGCTGATGGTCAGTCGCAGCATCGTAAACCTTGTATACGGCGGTCGAAAGATCGAAAAACTGTCGATCGGAGGGAAGCTGGCCAATGTCTGAAGTCGAGAAAAAACCTATCGATTTTATGGGCATACGGAAGATCGCTTCCGTAGTGTCCATTGTATTAGTCATCGCGGCGATAGCCCTGATGGCGACGCGTGGTCTGAACTACGGGCTTGATTTTACCGGTGGTACTTCTGTTGAGCTCGAGTATCAACAGGCTCCTGCACTCGATGATGTTCGTGCCACGCTCGATGAGGCAGGTTACGAGCAGTTTGTGGTTCAGAACTTCGGCTCCGACACCACGGTTCTGGTGAGGATGGCGGAAGCGGAAAACGACAAACTTGCGCTGGAGGTTACCGAGGCTCTTTCCGCAGGTGGTGCAGAGCTTGAGCTTGTCAGCTCTGAGTTTGTTGGTTCCCAGGTGGGTGATGAGCTGAAGGAAGACAGCGGCCTGGGCATGCTGATTGCGCTTGCGGTCGTGCTGATCTATGTCGGCATGCGATTCCAGTTCAAGTTCGGTATTGCAGCCGTGGTGCCCCTTGCCCATGACGTCATTATCGTTCTTGGCGTATTCGCGCTGTTCCAGTGGACCTTTGATCTGAGCGTACTGGCGGCACTGCTAGCGGTTATCGGTTATTCCCTGAACGACACCATTGTTGTGGCTGACCGGATTCGTGAAAACTTTCGCAAGATGCGGGAGGGCGATTCCGAACACATCATCAACGAGTCCATCCATCAGACCATCAGCCGGACCATCAATACATCCGGTACCACTCTTGTGGTCCTGCTGGCCCTTTATTTCCTGGGCGGCGAAGCCATCAACAACTTTGCGCTGGCGCTGATGATCGGCGTGGTGGTGGGTACCTATTCCTCCATCTACGTGGCTGCCAACATGTTGATTGCCCTTGGAGTAGCACGCGAGGACCTGATCATACCGCCGAAGGAAGGTCTGGCTGGTCAGGAAGAGGAAGAAGAGCAACCGCCTGAGTGGCTGAACCGGATGTAAACCGCTCAGCCACAAAAAAGCCGCAACCCCGTGAGGTGTTGCGGCTTTTTTTGTGCCCGGCCGGTTCAGCGTGGCAGGCGACCCCGGAAGGGGTGAAGGGTTTTCAGTACTTCCCGGAACAGCTTCGGATTGGCTACGATAAGCTGCTTGGCCTTCTCGGTTGACGGATTGCCAGAGAAGTCGCCGGTCAGGGCGCCGGATTCCAGTGCCAGGGTGACGCCAATGGCAAGGTCGGCAGGCTCCGGACGGAAGATAACAGCAGCGTCGAGGTGGCCGGACGAAACCCGGGCGATATCCAGCGCGACACAGCCGGCCGTGCGGAACATGCTGCTGTCGCGGGCCAGGAGCGATGCCATTTCGCCCCACATCAGCGGGTCATCGCCGTGACGGGTCTGGTCCAGAAGGTTGCTGACCACCGCTGCGCGGTCAGAATGCTTGACCTCGCTGGTACGTACGCGCCGGCTGTTGAGCGCCGCGCCGTGACCGCGACTGGCAGAGTACTCTTCGCCGGTGACCGGGTTGATCAGCAATACGTTCTCGGTACGGTTGTTTTTCTTCTGCAGCAATGCCAGTGCAAAATCAGGAATGCCACGCAGAAAGTTTTCACGCCCGAGTACCGGAAAAATATGCCAGCTCTTGTCGTTACCGTCGGCGTCCGCCTCGTTCAGCGGCGCGATGGCGTGGTCCTTGTAGGCTTTTTCGAGCTGTTCGGAAAAATTGTCGTAAACAGACTGCTCGACCCGCTCCAGTTGCTTGCGGCGGTCTTCGCTGTCGCCATTGGGTTCCTGGCGTTCGAAGTGTGATTTCAGATAGTCGGACCCCTGACGCGCGACGCGCAGGGCCATTTTGATAGCTGGTTGCATCTGAGTGTTCATTATCCGGGTGTGTGAAGGCCGCATAGCATATCAAAAACTGACCCCGCTTGTATGTTTTTCGGCTCCCCAATGTCACTGAGAGCGCTGCATGAGGGCTTGTCTGGAGAGGCAGGAGAGGGGCGACATCTGGTATCATACGCGCCTTCCCCGATTTCTATTACAGATTACTACAGAGACGCGATCGCCATGCACAAGTCTGCGATGCCCCAGGAGGGCACCGACACCTTTGACGACCAGATCAGGATTGTTCTGGTTGAAACGTCGCATTCCGGCAATATCGGAGCCGTTGCGAGGGCCATGAAGAATATGGCGATGGGCAGTCTATGGCTGGTCAATCCGGTATCGTTCCCTGACGAAACTTCCTACGCGCGGGCGGCGGGGGCATCCGATGTACTGGATAATGCCCGGGTGGTCAGCTCTCTCGACGAGGCTATCGCTGACTGTGTCTGCGTGATGGGTACCAGCGCCCGCGGCCGCAAGGTGCCCTGGCCGGTTATTGCGCCGCCCGATGCCGCCGCCACGGCTTCGGAGCATTCCGGGACAGGTCCGGTTGCGTTGGTGTTCGGCCGTGAGAACCATGGGCTGAGCAATGAAGAACTGCAGCGCTGCCACTTTCACATTCATATTCCGTCGAATCCGGACTACAGTTCGCTGAACCTGTCCATGGCGGTTCAGGTGATGTGTTACGAGTTGCGTATGCATTACCTGCGGGGACTTGAAGGTGGCGAGGGTAGCCCCTATCTCAAGCCCATGGCCGCGCCGGGAGACGCTGGCTGGGATGTGCCGCCGGCACCGGTCAGGGATGTTGAAGGATTTTTCGAGCATCTTGAGCAGGTGCTGGTGGATGTGGATTTCCATCGCCGCGAAAAGCCGGGACTGCTGATGACGCGGTTGCGCCGCCTGTTCCAGAGAGCGAAACTGGATCAGACGGAACTCAACATCCTCCGGGGCGTCCTGAGCGCTGTCCAGAAGTCCGCTGGCGCTGACAAGGCAGGACAAAATACGTCGAAGGCTGGTTT
>JAWWAM010000132.1:0-7183 GCA_033721715.1 Marinobacter sp. | reverse complement strand
TGGCCACGGCGGGCACGGGGGTGGCTCTGGTCGTATACCTTTGCCAGGTGCTGAAAATCGAGATGAGTATAGACTTGTGTTGTTGCTATGTCGGCATGGCCCAGTAGTTCCTGGACAGCACGCAAGTCACCGCTGGATTCCAGCATATGACTGGCAAAGGAGTGCCGTAGAAGATGAGGATGCAAACGTTGGTCGGCCCCTTTCGCCAGGCCCCAACGGCTGAGCCGGGACTGTATGCTGCGGGTGCTTAGCCTGTCACCCCGACGGCTTACATACAGGGCGACTTCTCCCTCAGGCGCTATTGTCTGGCGCACGTCAAGCCAGGTGGCAAGTGCATCCAGCGCCTTCCGGCCCACGGGGAGGATGCGCTCCTTGCTGCCTTTACCCAGCACCCGGACCTCGCCGCCACGGTGGTCCACCGAGTGCAGGTCCAGGCCCGCCAGTTCCGACAAGCGCAGCCCGGATGAATACATCAGCTCGAACATGCTCAGGTCACGAATTTCCAGTGGATCGTCAGGGGCCGCGTCCAGCAGATGATTAAGCTGGTCGACGTCAGCCACCTTGGGCAGACGCCTGCCAGCCTTCGGGGCGCGGATATCCAGGGCGGGGTTATCCGTAGCGAGACGTTCACGCAGCAGGTATTCGTAAAAGCGACGTATTGCAGAGAGGTGGCGGGCGATACTGCGCCCACCAAGCCCTTCACGGCTCAACTGGCCGACGTAGCGCCGCAGGTCATGGCTGGTCACCGACCGCCAGGCAGCGGATGGCTGTCGCTCAACCCAGACAAGGAAACGTTTGAGATCCTCACGATAACTGCTGCAGGTGCGCGGCGAGTGCCGTTTTTCCGAGGCCAGGTAACGCAGAAAACCTTCCATTGGCTCTGCGAGCGCGGCAGATGTTCGCCTCTCCGCGGCCGGCGTCATGCTCAGCGAGACTCCGCCACCACGTCAGTCAACGGCACAGCAGCCGTGTGTCGCTGAAGGATGGGGGGGAGCAACCGGCTAAGGGTATCGCTGATATAAGTCAGGAACAGTGAGCCCATGCTCTGGTCGAAATACCCGGTTTCACAACTGCCAACCGCGAATACGCCAACCAGTTCATCATGCCGCAAGGGCACCAGGGCCACCGAGGCAATGGGTTCTTCCCGATCAGGAAACAGGAAGCTTCGCTCGCTTTCACGGAACTGGCCACACACCGCACGATTACCTTCAAGAAGGCCTCCCAGTCGCGCTTTTGCCACTTCCGGTGCCACCACATGCAGGGCACCCTGTGCCGCCGTGGGTAGCTCGGAATCAGTGAACAGAATGACTGACGCGGCATCCAGACCGAAGTCCCCACGGATACTGTCGTCAATGGCTGCCGCCATGTCATTCAGATTGCGTGCTTCGATCACCTGCATCAACAGTCGCTTGCTTTTCTCGAACAGACGATCGTTATGACGGGCAATGGAAACCAGCTCTACCAGTTCCCGTCGGAGGGTATCGCGCTGTTCGCGGAACAGATGCACCTGACGTTCCACCAGCGAAATCGCGCGGCCGCTGTCATGGGGCAGTGTCAGGCTGCGCAGCAGCTCGTCCTGTTCCACAAAGAAGTCGGGATTGTCCCGCAGATAGTCTGCGACGGCTTCCGGTGTGAGCTCTCCGGCCTTCTTGTGGGCCGTTTGGTCTGTCATGCTGCTCTCCTGATAGTCAGGGCTTTGATGTAACTGGCTGGCGATGGCGATTCTGCTGCCGCTGATGTCCCGGCCTTGTATCGCCCTGCCGCGTGTTTTTGCGACGTCGCGGGGGCTGGTCCCCCGGCAAGCGAAGCTGGCCTTCAAAGACGCTGGCTGTAGGGCCTTCCATCATAACAGGGGTCCCTTCACCCTGCCATTCAATGACCAGATGGCCGCCCTTCAGCTCCACATCTACGCGGTTATCCAGCAGGCCGCGTAAACAACCCGCAACAACGGCCGCACAGGCACCGCTGCCACAGGCCATGGTTTCACCGGACCCGCGTTCAAATACCCGCAGCCGCGCGTGGGTACGGTCGAGGATCTGCAAAAATCCGATATTGGCGCGCGCAGGAAACCGGGGATGGTTCTCCAGCCGTGGCCCGAGCTCTCCCACTGGGGCGATTTCCACGTCGTCCACCACCAGCACACCATGGGGGTTGCCCATGGATACGGCGCTGAGTTCCACGGTTTCGCCACCCACTTCCACGGTGTAGATATCCTTGCGGCGATCGGCGGCGAAAGGAATAGCCGGAGGATTCAGTTCTGGAACTCCCATGTCCACGGTTACCATACCGCCCCGGCCCACTCTGAGCTCAATGACACCCTTGGCAGTCTGGACCCGGATCACTTTCTTGTTGGTCAGGCGCTGGTCCCGGACAAAGCGCGCAAAACAGCGGGCGCCATTGCCACACTGTTCCACTTCCGAGCCGTCGCTGTTGAAAATCCGGTAACGAAAATCCACATCCGGCAGCCCCGGAGGCTCAACCACCAATAACTGATCGAAGCCGATGCCAAAATGCCGGTCGGCAAGCTCACGAATCATCTCCGGACGCAGGCGGAACGGTTGGCTGATGGCGTCCACCACCATGAAATCGTTTCCCAGACCGTGCATCTTGGTGAAACTGAGCATGGGCCCCTGCCCGCGTCGAGGCTGATTCATACCATCATCCCCAGTCATTCCGGCAGGCAGCTTTCAGGGCCGAGCTGCTCTTCGAGGGTTTCCCGGCGCCGTACCACGTGGACCTGGTCACCATCCACCATCAGCTCCGGTGGACGGTTACGGGTGTTGTAGTTGGAACTCATAACAAAACCATAGGCTCCTGCCGAACGAACCGCCAGCAAATCCCCGGGCTGAAGCCGCAGTTTGCGATCCTTGCCGAGAAAATCACCGGTTTCGCACACCGGGCCAACGAGATCCCAGGCCTTTTCCTCGCCATCAGTGCGCGGTGTAACCGGGATAATAGCCTGCCATGCGCTGTAGAGGGCGGGCCGGATCAGATCATTCATCGCCGCGTCAATAATGGCAAAATTGCGATGTTCCGTGCACTTGAGGAACTCCACCCGCGTCAACAGGAGACCGGCGTTAGCTGCTATGGAGCGGCCGGGCTCCATGATGAGTTCCAGCTCACGGTCGCCCAGACGTTCCGCCAGCGCGGTGACATAATCCGACGGCTGTGGTGGTTGCTCGCTGTCATAGGTGACGCCCAGGCCCCCACCCATGTCCAGGTGGCGGATGACGATGCCTTTCTCCGCCAGGGTGTCGATCAGTACCAGCACCCGGTCCAGAGCATCCAGGAACGGCGTTACCGACGTCAGCTGGGAACCGATATGACAATCCACGCCCTGTATATCCAGATGGGGCATGGCAGCGGCGCGTTCATAGACCGCAGGGGCCTCTGCGATGTCGATACCGAACTTGTTTTCTTTCAGGCCGGTGGAAATATAGGGATGCGTACCCGCATCCACGTCCGGATTTACCCGCAGGGATACCGGCGCTTTGACGCCAAGCTCACCCGCCACTTCATTGAGCCGGTCCAGCTCGGTGTCAGATTCCACATTGAAACAGCGAACCCCGGCTTCCAGAGCCCGGCGCATTTCCCAGCGCTGCTTGCCAACACCGGAAAATACGGTCTTTGCAGGATCGCCACCAGCGCGAACCACCCGCTCCAGCTCGCCGGCCGATACGATATCGAAACCGGCACCAAGCCGCGCCAGCACGTTCAGTACGGCAATATTGCTATTGGCCTTAACGGCATAGCAGACCAGATGGGGGCGGCCCGCCAGGGCATCATCGTAAGCGTGATAATGACGCTCCAGCGTGGCACGGGAGTAGACATAGGCGGGCGTGCCGAACCGCTCGGCAATCGTCGCAACCGGTACGTCTTCGGCGTACAACTCGCCGTTACGGTAGTTAAAGTGGTCCATGTAAATCCTGAGTCTGTTGGCGGGGCGGCAGGCCGGGCCTAACGGTCAACGGCGTCATCGTCCCGGCCCTGTTCGCTGTCGCTGGCCTGTTCAGCCGCGGCGTCATTGCCGGACGGTGCCTCCCGGTACAATGGGCCTTTCTGACCACAGCCCGCGATAAACCCGGCCATCACCAGCAGAAATATGATTGTCTGTCCTGGCTTCATGGGTAACTGCCCCTGTTTCTGTATGGGCGAAGTATACCTGAGAGGGACCGTGCCCGGCGAGATGCCACAGGTACTGATTGGGGGCGCTAGAGGTGCTGATTCAGGGCATTTTCCAGTTCTGAGCGGTAATACAGATATTGAATCGTCTGGATATCCTGCTGATAGACCTGAGGGTCGAGGTCGTGAGGCAGGTGAATGTCGGTCAGGTATACGGGATACCGTTCCGGGCTATGGCGCAAAGACCGGATATAATGGGCCACCGCCGGAATCAACTGATTGCCGTACTCCTGCACGGTGAATTCCTGGTCCCCGCAGAAAATGTCAAAACGAACGCGGGAATCGCCTTCCTGGATTCCGATAGCCTGCACCTCAAGCCCCGGCAAAGGTACATTGCTGTCCGCATCAGGACGTCGCTCGGCATTCCAGTGACCGTCCCGAAGCACCATCTCATAGCACCGGGTTCCACCGATGTCCGCCACGGTATCAAGTTGCCTTAACTGCCTTCGCTCCGTCAGGTTCTCCAGAAATCGCAGCAACGGCACGAGCAGATAGCGCCGATTGACATACCCCTGCCCCCAGGAGAACACCGACCCCAGTTCATCCACGACCCAGACCCGGGCCTTGTCACCACTGACACGGTAAAACACCTGGATATTGCCGGGCTCACTGGCATGGCAGACCGTTCGTAACGGCAGGTCATCCAGCAGGGCATGACGGTCAAAAACAACCGGAACATAGGATTCCTGGGGCTTGGCCAGATAGGTCATCAGCGCCTCCGCACTATCCAGTGCAACAAACCCCGGCTCCGCCCCATTGAATCGCAATACAAAAAACCGCCGGTCCATCTCGATCACATAGCGAAGCGGATGAGGGCCTGTGCCACCTGCAAAAAAATGGCGCATTACATCGGTAAAAAGCTCATTCACCCGGCGGGCGATGGTGGCACCGTGGCCTTTGTTGTGGCTGTGAACCATGATCTCCGGTAATCGGTCCGGAGCTCCCGCCACCGAGGCCAGAACATTTTTCAGGCACTGGATCAGGGTGTCACCGGCTGCATAATGCTGCAGACTGACCTCATGCCAACTATTGAAGGTAACCTGGTCAATGGTACTCACCAGGTTTTCGCGGCCACCGCTGAACCCCAGCGAGTCGTGCCGGGCACTGAGTTTGTGCAGCCCCCGTTCGGTCAGGTGAGCCTGCGGGTCCAGCCCCACATTCACGAAAAGCAGGTTCCGCAGCGGATGCACCCCCCTGGACAGGGCCTCCCGGCCGGCCGGCGCCACAGGAAACGGCAGAAACGAACTCAGGCCATCCAGCATTTCCCGCAACTCCGCCACCGACGCCGTACTGGTGCCGGCACGCACATTCAGCCGGGTTGAGCGGCTTAAAAGGCCATTGCAGTAGCACCACACCATCAGCTCGGTCAGATTTCCGGAACGTCGGATCACCGGTTGCCAGAACGCATCGGAAGGGTCTTCAAGATCGCGGTATAACAACCAGCCGTCGTAACCTGCCGCGCCGCCCTGTTCCGACTGGTGGTGGAAAGCCAGATTCTCTTCCGCCAGAGAGGGGGCCAGCCCGGGATTAATCTGTTCAATTTTGCCGGCCTTGCGCTGAAAGGCCGCATAGAGCTTGCGCCCCAACAGGTTCATATCGTTACTGCTGATGGCAGCACGAGTACCATGATCCCGGGCCAGCCGCGACAACAGACGATAGCTGTGGGTAAGCTCCGCCACCACTGCCCTTCGCAGGATCACCACGTCCTCTGCTCGCCAGCGGATCCGGTTATCAAGATTCCCGATCTCCGCAGCCGTCCATCCCCAGGCATTGACCAGCGCCTGGAGCAGACTGGTCCGCCAGCCGGCAACCAGTTGCGCAGAACGGGTCAGCGGCAGGCCAGCTTTCAGATAAAGGCTCTGCCGCACCAGCGCCAGGCGATCAGGAGCATCTTCCTCCAGCAGCCAGTGCTCCAGGCGCTCATAAAGCAACACGTAGGGATCGAGACGGTCCGGGTCAGTTTCGCCGGCATAGACCGCGGCCTTGAACACCCGTGACAGAAGGGGCTCGCCCTCTCCCCGGGCATAACACTCGATCAGCAGCAATTTGAGAATGGACTTCCAGGGCGCATCAATACCCTTGTACAACTGCCAGACACCGGCACCAAGGAATTCTTCCGGCGGTATCGCCACCGCCGGGCCGAAATCAATGTACTCATCACCACGAATAAAACGGCAGTCAATCAGTTGCCGGGCACATTCGTCATAACGGCTTTCATCATCCACCGGCACCAGCCACCACAACGGGTAGCAGCCACCCAAGTGTATGCTGGTGCGATAGAACTCGTCGAGCAGAAGATAATGCTGCGCACTGCCGCAGTTTTCGCCAGTGACCTCGGCGCGCTGGCGCCCGGCTCGCCAGTCTGCGGCAGAGAACACAAACACATGCAGCTCCACGCCCAGCGTTGACGCCCAGGCGGCGAGACTCTCTGCCTTGCGCTCGAGACAATGCACCCCACGCTCGGGCAGGTCCGGGCGATGGCATAACCAGACGTCCAGGTCACTTGCCACTGAATGGCCCAGCGTACCGGGGCTGCCCATCAGAAACAGGGCTTCGAGATCCGGCTTTCGCCGGCCTTCGTCCTTAAGGGAGAAGGTTCGTGCCAACCGTCTGGCCGCGTTCAGCGTAGGTTCTGTGGGCCTGTAGTGGCTCAGTCCGTAGGGACAGTCACTGTCCAGGTAACCGGGAAGCGCAGGGTGGTTGAGGTGGAATACCAGAGGCAGAACTTCCAGCACCGCCTGCTGCCGGTAGGTCAGAGCCGAGCGGGCGCGCTCCCAGCGGTGCTGATTGACAGCCATGAACCGGTCCCGCAACCGGCGCAGCGTTTTTCTGTCGATACCCTCGTCAAAATCCAGGGCAATGGGAGCGGCGTGAATGGTCAAGGTGACTCCGCGGGAGAGGTTCTTTCCGATATCATTATCAGTATGATGAACGCATCGTGGCAAAACCGGTAAAAAAATAAAAGCGGGACTACTTTTTATAACACTTCTTATACCACCCC
>JAWWAM010000131.1:0-7187 GCA_033721715.1 Marinobacter sp. | reverse complement strand
GGGGCGGTCGGCCGGCTTGGTAACGAGCCGGACACGTATCTGGAAGCCATCCTCAACTACAAGAGCGTGGCCGAGAACGGCACCAGGTCTCATTACCGCCTGATGATTGCCGATTCCACTACTTCCTCGAACGACTGGACTTCGGACGATGGCGCCCTGAACGTTCGCCAGGCCTATGTGGAATTCAGCAACCTGGCCGGTTTCACCGGCATTTTTGAAGACGCGTCGATCTGGGCCGGTAAGCGCTTTGACCGGGACAACTTTGACATCCACTGGCTCGACAGCGACTTCGTCTTCCTGGCAGGCACCGGGGCCGGTCTCTACGATGTCACCTTCAGCGAGTCGGTGAAGTCCAACTTCTCACTCTACGGCCGCAGCTTCCTGGACTTTCCCTCCGACCCCGACACCACCGAGGGCACCTCGGATACCGACAACCTGATCCTGACTGCCAACAACTACTTCGGCAACGTCCAGTGGATGCTCAATGGCATGTCCGCGGCGGATAATGATGAGCGTGTGGTCGGCGGCGTCATGGAAGCGGCCGACACCGGCGTGAACACCATGCTGGCCTACCATGGTGACAGCTTCTTCGGACTGTCGGATGGCAACTTCAAGGTGGCGCTGTTACACGGCCAGGGCCTGGGCGCGGAGGTCAAGAACATCGGCGCCGACGGGAACCTGCACGAAGACGCCGTCAGCACGCGAGTGGCCCTCTACGGAACCACCCGGCTGAGCGACAGCTGGCGGATTGCTCCAATGATCATGGCGGAAACCAGTGAGGACCGTTATGTGGAAGGGGACGAATACCAGTGGCTCACCTTCAATACCCGCCTCGCCAACGAGCTGGGGGCCAACTTCGAGATGCAGTACGAGGCGTCCTGGCAGGTCATGGATCTGCAGACGGAAGGCTACGAGGGACGTGGTGATGTCGATGGCGACTACGCCCGTTTTACCATTGCACCAACCTTCAAGCCGCAGGTCGGCGGCTTCTGGAATCGCCCGGAGATCCGTGTCTTTGCCAGCTACTCCACCTGGGATGATGAGCTTGACCGCTACGACGGCGGCGATGCCCTGGGCCAGGAAGACTTTGGTGGCAGCCAGTGGACCTTTGGTACCCAGATGGAAATCTGGTTCTGATACTCACAACAACAAGATGAGGTAAGCACCATGTTCAGATCCCGTGGATTTCAATGGATTCTAGGCGGCCTCGCCGTCAGTCTGCTGGCCGGGGGGCTGCAGGCCAAAACCATCACCATTTCCTGCGGTGCCGTCGGAGCAGAGAAGCAGATTTGTGAAGAAGGCACCCGAGCCTGGTCGGAGAAAACCGGCCATGAGGTCAAGGTGGTCTCTACCCCGAATTCGGCCACCGAACGCCTGTCGCTTTATCAGCAGCTGTTTGCCGCCCGTTCCGGTGACGTGGATGTGTTCCAGATCGATGTGGTCTGGCCCGGTATGCTGGCCAGCCACCTGGTGGACCTAACGGAGTACATCGACGGCGCGGAAAGCGCGCACTTTGAAGCATTGGTAAAAAACAACACCGTGGACGGCAGCCTGGTTGCCATGCCCTGGTTTACTGACGCCGGTGTTCTGTACTACCGCAAGGACCTGCTGGAAAAGTACGACATGGAGGTACCGGAAACCTGGCAGGAGCTGACCGATACCGCCACAACCGTGATGGCGGAAGAGCGGGAAGCCGGTAATGACCGCTTCTGGGGTTACGTCTGGCAGGGCCGGGCTTACGAGGGCCTGACCTGTAACGCCCTGGAATGGGTTGCCAGCTTTAACGGAGGCACCATCGTGGATGCAGACGGTGACGTGACCATCAATAATGAACAGGCTGCCGAGGCTCTGTCACTGGCCAGCACCTGGATTGATGGCATATCTCCCCGCAGCGTATTGAATTACACCGAGGAAGAAGCCAGGGGTGTGTTCCAGTCCGGCAATGCCCTGTTCATGCGCAACTGGCCTTACGCCTGGAGCTTAGCCCAGAGCGAGGACAGTCCGGTCAGGGACAAGGTTGGCGTTTCTGCCCTGCCAAAGGGTGGCGAGGATGGCCGGCATGCCGGCACATTGGGCGGCTGGCAACTGGCGGTATCAAAGTACTCCGAGAATGTCGACGAAGCCGCTGATCTGGTGAGATTTCTGACCAGCTATGAGGAACAGAAGCGCCGCGCTATCGAAGGCAGCTATAACCCGACAATTCCGGACCTGTACCGGGACGAGGAAGTACTTTCGGCGGTGCCGTTCTTCGGTGAGCTGTTCGAAACATTCAAGAATGGCGTCCCACGCCCGTCCTCGGCGACCGGCGACCAGTATAACCGTGTCAGCAATGCCTTCTTCAATGCCACCCACGAAGTGCTTGCGGGCAAGGCTGAGCCGGAACAGGCACTGAACAAGCTTGACGCCCAACTGAAGCGGCTCGGTCGTCGCGGCTGGTAATGACCATGGCTGATCCGACCGTTACCTCAGCAAACGCGGACGCGGGCGAGCAGTCACTCGCCCGGTCCGCTCCCCCTACACGGCGGCACAACAGAGTGCATCGCCAGCGCCTGCGCGCGGCCTGGATGTTCCTCATCCCGATGCTGGTGGTACTGGCAGCGGTAGCCGGTTGGCCCCTGATGCGCACCATCTGGTTCAGCTTTACCGATGCCAGCTTCTCGGATATCAGCACCTACAGCATGATCGGGTTCGAAAACTACCTGGTGTACGACAACGGTGCCTGGTATGGCGTGCTGGCGGACCCAAGCTGGTGGCGGGCGGTCTGGAATACGCTGTTCTTCACGGTGGTTTCCGTGGGAGCGGAAACGGTGCTGGGGCTGATTATCGCCCTGACCCTGAATGCCCAGTTCCGGGGGCGTGGCCTGATCCGCGCTGCGACCCTGATTCCATGGGCCATTCCCACCATCGTGTCGGCAAAGATGTGGGGCTGGATGCTCCATGACCAGTTCGGGATCATCAACGACATGCTGATGACGCTGGGCGTGATCGCTGAGCCGCTGAACTGGACGGCCAACTCTGACCTGTCCATGTGGGCGGTGATCATGGTGGATGTGTGGAAAACCACCCCCTTTATGGCGCTGCTGACACTGGCAGCACTGCAGATGCTGCCATCGGACTGCTACGAGGCGGCGAAGGTGGATGGCATTCATCCGGTGCGGGTGTTTTTCCGCGTCACCCTGCCGCTGATCTATCCGGCACTGATGGTAGCCATCATCTTCCGCGTGCTGGATGCGTTGCGGGTGTTTGATGTGATCTACGTGCTCACCTCCAACAGCGAGGACACCATGTCGATGTCGGTCTATGCCCGCCAGCAACTGGTGGAATTCCAGGATGTGGGGTACGGCTCGGCGGCTTCGACCGTCCTGTTCCTGATCATTGCCCTGCTGACCATTACCTACCTCTACCTGGGACGCAAACAGTTCGGAGGTGATGCATGAACCGTAAACTGCTCAGGAAAATTGTGGCGAAAGCCGGGTTTGGGCTGCTGCTGGCAGCGATCATGCTGTTCACGGTGTTTCCTTTCTATTATGCGATTCTGACGTCATTCAAGAGTGGCTCGGAACTGTTCAACATCGACTACTGGATCACCACCTTCAATTTTGAGAACTACCAGGCAGTGCTGGGGCAGAGTTCGTTCGTATCCAGCATCTGGAATTCCATCCTGGTGGCAACCTGCGCCGTCGCCATTGCCATGGCGTTTGGTCTGACCGCTGCTTACGCCCTCGGGAGAGTGCACTTCCGCGGTCGGGGAACGGTGTTGATGATTGTGCTCGGGGTCTCGATGTTTCCCCAGGTGGCGGTGCTGTCCGGCCTGTTTGAGGTTATCCGGGCATTCGATCTCTACAACGATCCGTTGGCCCTGGTGTTCTCCTACACCATTTTCACTTTGCCATTCACTGTCTGGGTGCTGACCACCTTCATGCGGCAGTTGCCGAAGGAGCTGGAAGAAGCCGCCATTGTGGATGGAGCGTCGCCGGTGGTCACCCTGTTCAAGGTGTTCATACCACTGATGGGGCCAGCCATGGCCACTACCGGCCTGCTGGCGTTTATCGCCGCCTGGAATGAATTCCTGTTTGCGCTGACGTTCACGCTGACAGACGACCAACGCACGGTTCCGGTCGCTATCGCGCTGATTACCGGCGGATCCCAGCACGAATTGCCCTGGGGGCACCTGATGGCGGCGTCGGTGATTGTCACCGTGCCACTGGTGGTCCTGGTACTGATTTTTCAACGTCGAATCGTGTCCGGCCTGACGGCGGGCGCGGTCAAAGGTTAACCAAGGAGTTACGTGTATGAGCCAGTCACAGCCCTGGTGGAAGGGTGGCATTATTTACCAGATCTATCCCCGCAGCTTTATGGACAGCAATGGGGATGGCATTGGTGACCTCAGGGGCGCGACCGAAAAGCTGCCCTATGTGGCATCGCTGGGTGTGGATGCCATCTGGCTGTCGCCATTCTTTACCTCGCCGATGAAGGATTTTGGCTACGATGTGTCTGACTACCGGGGCGTCGATCCACTTTTTGGCACCATGGAGGATTTCCGCGCATTGATCAGCGAGGCTCATCGGCTGAATCTGAAAGTCATCATCGATCAGGTTATCAGCCATACCTCGGATGCCCATCCCTGGTTCGAGGAAAGCCGCCGCAGCCGCGACAACCCCAAGGCGGACTGGTTTGTCTGGGCCGATCCCAAGCCTGACGGCACACCACCCAACAACTGGTTGTCCATCTTCGGTGGCAGCGCCTGGGCCTGGGACACACGGCGGGGACAGTATTACCTCCACAATTTCCTGGCAAGCCAGCCGGACCTTAACTTCCATAACCCGGAAGTGCGCCAGGCCAACCTGGATAACATGCGCTTCTGGCTGGAACTGGGGGCGGACGGGTTCCGACTGGATACCGTCAACTTCTATTTCCACAACCAGAGCCTGGCGGACAACCCGGCGGTACCGGCGGGTGAAAACAAGACATTCGTGGCAAAAGGGGTGAACCCCTACACCTACCAGCGCCATGTGAATGACCTGAGCCAGCCGGAGAATATCGGCTTCCTTAACGACCTGCGGGCGCTAATGGACGAATACCCGGAAACCACTCTGGTGGGGGAAATCGGCGATGATAAGCCCCTGGAGCGGATGGCGGAATACACCGCCGGCGATGATCGCCTTCATATGGCGTATTCATTTGACCTGTTGTCTGACCGCCACGGCCCGGGCTACGTGCGGGAAGTGGTACGGAACTATCAGCAGGGGCTTGGTGATGGCTGGCCCTGTTGGGCCTTGAGCAACCATGACGTGGTGCGGGTTGTTTCCCGCTGGGCTGATGGTGGCGAGGACTTGCGCCTGTACCCACGGGTGCTGATGGCCCTGATGCTGACATTACGGGGCAGCGTTTCCCTGTATCAGGGTGAGGAACTCGGTCTTCCGGAAGCCTCGGTTCCTTATGAAGAACTGCAGGACCCATACGGTATCAGCTTCTGGCCGGAGTTCCGTGGCCGCGACGGATGCCGCACGCCCATTGTGTGGGAGCCTTTACCGAATGGTGGGTTTACCTCAGGGAAACCCTGGCTGCCCGTGGACCGCGACCATCTGGAGTTCGCTGTTTCCCTGCAGGAAGCGGACCCGGACTCCACGCTCAATGCAGTGCGTCAGCTGATCCACTGGCGACAGCAGCAGCCTGCGCTGATTCGTGGCGACCTGAAGGTTCTTGACGATACAGGGAATGCCCTGTGCTGGACCCGGAGCACCAGTGAGCAGACCTTGCTGGTAGCATTGAACCTGACCGGGGAAGAGCTACGGCTGCCGTCTCCCTGCAGGACTTCCAGAGCGTTGGAGGGGCATGGCTTCCATGGCTACCAGGATGGTGATGAACTTGTGCTGCCACCGTATCAGGTATTTTTCGCAGAAACGTAAAACACCCGGGCCCGGTGTGTGAACCGGGCCCAACAGAGGAGTCTCCACCATGGCTTGTGTGGAACTGAAAAAAATCAACAAAACCTTTGGCAAGATTGAAATCATCCCCTGTGTGGACCTGCGGGTGGAAGATGGTGAATTTGTGGTTTTTGTCGGGCCTTCGGGCTGCGGCAAGTCGACGTTGTTACGTCTTATAGCCGGCCTGGAGGAGCCCACCTCCGGAGATATCGAGATCGCCGGTGAGGTGGTAACCGACCTGTCTCCCAAGGAGCGGGGCGTGGGCATGGTGTTCCAGTCCTACGCGCTGTACCCCCATATGTCGGTGTATGAGAACATTGCCTTTGGGCTGAAACTGGATAAGGCCAACAAGGGCAAGGTCCGGGAGTGGGTGGAAAAGACAGCGGAGGTGCTGCAGCTCACCAGCCTGCTGCAACGCAAGCCCCGTGAACTGTCTGGCGGCCAGCGCCAGCGGGTAGCCATTGGCCGGGCCATGGCCCGGGAACCCCAGATCATGCTGTTCGATGAGCCTCTGTCCAATCTTGATGCCAGCCTGCGTGTGCAAATGCGCACGGAAATTGCGAAGCTGCACGACCGGCTGCAGTCCACCATGATCTACGTGACCCATGACCAGGTGGAGGCCATGACCCTGGCCGACAAGATCGTGGTGCTCAACGGTGGCCACATCGAGCAGGTAGGCACTCCTTATGAGCTGTATGAAACCCCTGCCAGCCTGTTTGTGGCGGGGTTCATCGGGTCGCCGAAAATGAACCTGATACCCGCCAGGATCAAGTCCACAAGCCCTGGCCGATCTGTCGATGTCGAGGTGTGTGGCATGGGGAAAGTAACCGTGGAGCGGGACGCCTCCCACATGGCGGATGGCGCTGCGATGACTGTCGGGCTGAGGCCTGAGCACATCAGGATCTCGCTCTCCGGGCCGGATGCAGGCCTGGAAGTGGTGAACGTGGAATATCTGGGTAACGAGGCTTATGTGTATCTGGAAATGCCCGGTATGGATGAACTGGTGGTGGTTCGTGAATCTGTGCCGTGTCAGATCCGGGCCGGCCAACGGGTGGCGCTGGACGCCGAGCCCGAGCGCCTGCATGTTTTCGACGCCGATGGCCACAGTCTTCCACGGGTGGGGACGCACAGGGTGGATGAAACTGATCTGCAAGCCGCCAGTAACTGAAACACGGGCCAGTATGCAATGGAAACAATAAAACCCGATCACCGCCCAAAACGGTTGACCGTCAAGCTGATGGCGGAAAAGCTCAATGTGTC
>JAWWAM010000130.1:0-7187 GCA_033721715.1 Marinobacter sp. | reverse complement strand
GGTATCGTCTATATCGATGAAATTGACAAGATATCCCGCAAGTCCGACAACCCGTCGATTACCCGGGATGTATCCGGTGAAGGTGTCCAGCAGGCGCTGCTCAAGCTGATTGAAGGCACGGTGGCTTCGGTACCCCCCCAAGGAGGTCGCAAGCATCCGCAGCAGGAATTCCTGCAGGTGGATACGGGCAACATGCTGTTCATTTGCGGTGGTGCCTTTGCGGGCCTGGACAAGGTGATCCAGGAGCGCTCCGAGCGCAGCAGCATCGGTTTTTCGGCTACGGTCAAGAGCCCGGACGACACCAAGAACACCGGTGACATCATCAAGGATGTGGAAACGGAAGATCTGGTCAAGTACGGCCTGATCCCCGAATTCGTCGGCCGCCTGCCGGTTGTGGCGACACTGACGGAGCTGGATGAAGAAGCGCTTGTCCAGATCCTGACAGAGCCCAAAAACGCCCTTACCAAGCAGTATCAGAAACTGTTTGATATGGAAGGTGTTGAGCTGGACTTCCGGGAAGACGCACTGCGTGCTGTTGCCCGCAAGGCAATGACGCGGAAAACCGGCGCGCGGGGTTTGCGCTCCATCATGGAGGCCACGCTGCTGGATACGATGTATCAGATTCCATCGGAGCATGACGTTTCCAAAGTAGTCATTGACGAGAGCGTGATAAATGGGCAATCCGAGCCGTTCAAAATCTATGACAGCAGCGACCACGCCAAGGCGGTTCCGGAGGACTGAGCGTCCGGGCTGTTAGTGTAAAAAAGGGCGGCGACGCCCTTTTTTTATGCCCCGAGTACATGGCCCGGCGCCGCCTCGGAACTGTAAAAAGATTGCAATTTTTGCTGTCGCCCCAATGAAGGGTGATATGCTGAAACAAACATCGTCAGAGGATTTTCTATGACCCTGATACCTGAAGAATCTGTGCAAGAATACCCGCTGTTGCCGCTCAGAGACGTGGTGGTGTTCCCGCACATGGTGGTGCCGCTGTTTGTGGGCCGTGAAAAGTCCATACAAGCGTTGGAAGCGGCCATGGAGGGCAATAAGGAAATCCTTCTGGTTGCCCAGCGAGATGCGTCCACGGACGAGCCCGGCCCCGATGACGTATTTGCCATGGGTACGGTGGCTACCGTGCTGCAAATGCTGCGGCTGCCGGATGGAACCGTCAAGGTTCTGGTGGAAGGCAATGCCCGTGCAACCATTACCAACATTGCTGACGGTGAATACCTGGCCGGAAAGGCCATGCTGATGGACGAAGATTCCCTGCCGGCACGGGAAGAGGAAGTGCTGGTCAAAACCCTGATGGACGAGTTCGAGAAGTACGTCAAACTGTCCAGGAAGGTGCCCTCGGAAGTTTCCAATGCACTCACCGGTATCACCGAACTTGAGCGCCTGGCCGATACCATGGCGGCTCACCTTGAACTGAAGATTCCCGAGAAGCAGGAGCTGCTGGAAGCGCTCGAAATCCGCCAGCGCGTGGATCTGCTGCTCGGCAAACTCGATGGCGAAATCGACCTGATCGAAGTTGAGAAGCGCATTCGCGGCCGCGTCAAGAAACAGATGGAGCGCAGCCAGCGAGAGTATTACCTCAACGAGCAGATGAAAGCCATTCAGAAGGAAATGGGAAGCCTGGGCGAGGGCAATAACGATTTCGAAGAGCTTGAGCAGAAGCTGGAAGAGGCAGGCTTGCCAGAGGAGGCCCGCAAGAAGACCGAGGCGGAGCTTAACAAGCTAAAGATGATGTCTCCCATGTCTGCCGAGGCGACGGTCGTGCGTGGCTATATTGACTGGATGCTGGCCATTCCCTGGAAGAAGCGCAGCCGTGTTCGCCACGACATCGAAAAGGCCCGCGAAATTCTCGACGAAGATCACTACGGCCTGGATGAGGTCAAGAAGCGTATTCTCGAGTATCTGGCGGTCCAGAGCCGGGTCAAGAAGGTAAAAGGCCCTGTGTTGTGCCTGGTGGGCCCTCCTGGTGTGGGTAAAACCTCCCTCGGGCAGTCCATTGCACGCGCCACTAATCGCAAGTACACCCGCATGGCGCTTGGCGGCGTACGCGATGAGGCGGAAATTCGCGGCCACCGCAAAACCTACATTGGGGCACTGCCAGGCAAGCTGTTGCAGAAGCTGTCCAAAGTGGGTGTGAAAAACCCGCTGTTCCTGTTCGATGAAATCGACAAGATGGGTATGGATCATCGTGGCGACCCCGCGTCGGCCCTCCTGGAGGTGCTGGATCCGGAGCAGAATCACACCTTCAATGACCATTACCTGGAGGTGGACTACGACCTCTCGGACGTGATGTTCGTGTGCACGTCGAACTCCATGGACATTCCGCCGGCCCTGCTGGACCGCATGGAAATTATCCGCATTCCGGGGTATACCGAAGACGAGAAGGTCAATATTGCACTCAAGTATCTGTTGCCGAAACAGATCAAGGCCAATGGTCTGCGTAAGAACGAGCTGGAAATCCCCCAGGAAACGCTTCGCGACCTGATTCGCTACTACACCCGTGAGGCAGGCGTACGTGGCCTGGAGCGGGAGATTGCCAAACTCTGCCGTAAGGTGGTGCGTGATCATGTAGAAAGCGGTGAGAAGTCCTCTGTGGTCCTCACGCCGGAGTTGCTCGAGGATTACTCGGGTGTGAAGAAGTTCAAGTATGGTCTGGCCGAGGAAAAGAACCAGGTGGGGCAGGTAACTGGTCTGGCCTGGACGCAGGTTGGCGGTGAACTGCTGACACTCGAATGTGCACTGACCAAGGGCAAGGGCAGAGTGATCAAGACCGGCTCCCTGGGTGATGTCATGCAGGAGTCCATTCAGGCCGCCTTGACAGTGGTCAGAAGCCGCGCGCTCGGCCTGGGTATCAGTGATGATTTCCATGAAAAGCACGATCTTCACGTTCACGTTCCGGAAGGCGCAACGCCAAAAGATGGTCCCAGCGCCGGTGTGGGCATGTGCACAGCACTGGTTTCAGCATTGACTCAGATTCCGGTTCGGGCCGACGTGGCGATGACCGGTGAGATCACTCTTCGGGGGCGTGTACTGCCCATTGGAGGGCTCAAGGAAAAGCTGTTGGCAGCCCATCGCGGTGGTATCAAAACAGTGATTATCCCTGATGAAAATGCCCGTGATCTCAAGGAGATACCTGATAATATCAAGGAATCCCTGGAGATTCGCCCGGTCAAGTGGATCGACGAAGTGCTGGATATCGCGCTGGCTTATCCACCTGAACCACTCACCGAAGATACGTCCTCGAAAAAGGCGTCAGGCACGCCCAGGGATGACGATGGTGAAGCGGCAGAGCGCATAAATACACATTAAACACACGGCCTGTTGTTGACATGCGAGAGAGCCCATTGGTATAACTGTTTCGCCGTGAAGCAGCCAATATCAAGGGCTCCCGCGCAGTTAATGCCTATTCCGAACACCGGTTAGTAACCGAAAGGAATAAAAATAGTGAAGAATGGAATTCTCTGACCGCTTATGCGATAGTCGGGAACATCCAGGAAACAACAAACCAACCTATAACATCTTCAACCTGAAATCGAAGGGGTTTAGTGTGAACAAGTCCGAACTGATCGATGCAATTGCAGAATCCGCAGATATCTCCAAAGCCGCCGCTGGCCGTGCTCTGGATGCCATGACCACCTCCATTACCGGCGCCCTGAAAAAAGGCGATCAGGTAACGCTGATTGGTTTTGGTACTTTCTCCGTTAAAGAGCGTGCCGCACGTACCGGCCGTAACCCGCAAACTGGTGCCGAGATCAAGATCCCGGCCTCCAAAGTGCCTGGGTTCAAGGCAGGCAAGGCCCTGAAAGACGCCGTTAAATAACGGCAGCTTTCATTCGGCAGCGCCCGGAACGACGGGGGTTGCCGGAGCGGTTGGCCCGGTGGCAATACCGCAGTCAGCCAGCTCCGATGAATTCAAGGCGCATTCCTGAATGAATGCGCCTTTTTACGTTAAGAGACCCTTAAAGACATTGATCAGGGATCCGGGAGAAACATGCTTCAAGATATTCGGGAAAATGCCCAGGGCACCATTGCCAAAATCATTATTGGCCTACTGATTGTTTCACTTTCAATCTGGGGAATGGACGCGATTGTCGGCGGATTCTCCGGCGAGCCCGAGGTTGCTACGGTCAACGGCGATGACATTACCGAGCGGGAGTACCTGCGCGTCGTTCAGATAGAAAGCCAGCGACGTCTGTCGGAAATGGATAATCCGGATCCCTCCCTGCTTGATGAAGACCAGGTCCGTCGTGATGTACTGGAGTCGCTGATCCAGGAAAAGGTCATGACCCAGGATGCCGAAAACCAGGGCCTGGAATTGTCGGATCAGGACATAGATTCACTGATCACCCAGATGCCCCAGTTTCAGGTGGATGGTTCGTTCAACCGTGACCGGTTTGTCGCGACGGTCAGAAATATGGGTATGGGCGTTGGCGAGTTCCGGGAAACCATGCGCAAGCAGTATGTAGTAAATCAGATTCGTGCCGGCATCGCCCAGAGTGGCATGGCGGCCGGGGAGAACGTGGCCCAGCTGCTGCGCATTCAGAACCAGACGCGTGATTTCCAGGTGGTGACTCTCTCTGAGAACGCCGTCAGTGATCAGGTTGAGGTTACAGAGGCCGAGATCGAAGCCTATTATCAGGATAATCAGGAAGCGTTTCAGCAGCCTGAAAGAGTCGATGCCCGGTACATTGCCCTGTCACAGGAAGCGCTCGCTGAGACGGTTGAGGTCAGTGATGACGAGCTTCGTGAATATTACGAAGAACGTTCATCAGATCTTGCCAGGGAGGAGCGTCGTGCCGCCCACATTCTGATTGAAGATGGTGAAGACGCTGAAGAAACCATGGCCGGTATTCAGGAGCGGCTGGCCGAAGGCGAAGATTTTTCCGAACTGGCGAAAGAGTACTCTGTCGACACCGTTTCTGCCGAGGAAGGCGGCGACCTGGGTTTCGCAGGTAGAGGCGTTTACGACGAAGCGTTTGAGGAAACCCTGTTCCAGCTTGATAAGGGCGATGTCTCGGAGCCGGTTTCAACATCCTTCGGTATCCACCTGATCAAATTGCTGGACGTGCAGAAGGCCGAAGTGCCTCCACTGGAGGAGCTGGAGGATGAGCTTCGCAGAGATCTTGCGCGCAGCAAGGCCGAAGGGCGATTTGCCGAGGTTCGCACGGAACTTGCCGATCTGGCTTATGCAGCCGACGATCTGGCAGGCCCGGCACAGGAGCTTGGTCTGGAAGTGCGGGAGAAAGACGGTGTCACGCGTGAAGGTGGTGAAGCGCCATTTGATCATGAGGGGCTTGTTCGACAGTTGTTTTCGGAGGATGTTCTGAAGGATGGCTTCAACACGGAGCTGATTGATGTGGGCGACAATATGTCTGTGGTTGCCAGGGTGGCTCAGTACCATGAAGCCCAGCAGCAGCCCCTGGAGGAAGTGTCTGACCAGATCCGTGCGACGCTGACACGCCAGAAGACGCGTGAAGCCCTGAGCGAGCGCGCCGAAACCATTATCACCGAGCTGGAGTCCGGCAAGGAGCTTGAGGAACTTGGCATCGGGGAATGGCAGTCCTATGACGATCAGCCGCGCAACAATCCTGCTGTGGGCAGGGACGTCATGGCCGGTGTGTTTTCTCTCCAGCGCCCCGGAGATGGCGAGGTAGCGTACGGCTCGGTAATGTACGGCGATGGCGTGGCAATTATCGCCCTTGAAAGCGTCAATGAAGGGGATGTAAACCGTGACGGGGATGAGTTCAGCCAGCTCCGTGACTTCCTGGCGTCCCTGGAAGGTCAGCGGGAGTATCAGGCCTACCAGCAGTACCTTCGTGAGAATGCGGAAGTAGAGCGCCAGTAAACAAAAAGGCACCCCGTCAGGGGTGCCTCGGTATTACGCTGAATCACGCCCGGATTTAACTCCGGGCTTTTCAGTTTGCCTCTTCAATATAGATTTCCGGTGTTTCGCCGCGAACGTCAAAGTAAAACCCGTAGGTGGCGGTCTCCGGTGGCGTGAAGCGGAAGTTTTCGAACACGGCGGAGCAGTTGGCCTTCACCGGTTTGTTCAGTTCCACGTCTTTATCTTCCTCCGAAAGGTAGCCGCAGTTGGTGCCGGATGACCAGTTGGCATCACCGAACTTGAACTCGTAAGGCTGGCCGTCAGCCTTGAGCTGGACTTCCGTTCGATACAGGCCACTCTCCACTTGCTTTACCTTGTATTCCGGCAGGGCATCCCACCAGGCAAACTGGCCCCGCAGGTACAACGAATCGCTGTAATCCCTGCCACCCGATGTAGCGCAACCAGCGGTGACTGCCAGTATTGAAGCCATTGCCAGGGTTGTGAGTTTTTTGTTCATGGTTTTCTCCTTTGTTGTCGCAATAGCGCGACTATCTGCTGAACACAGCGACGGACAGGCCGGGTACTGTGAAGGTACCGTTTGCGGCCGCTGCGCCCTGGGTTGGTGAGGTATCAGCCTTCACGGTGAAGGTGTCACTCAGGCTTGTGTTCACGGATCGCTCTGAACCTGCGCCATTGATGACCACCACAATCTGGTCGACATCGCTGTCCAGGTCGGCCAGCCCGTTGTCCGGACCGTCGTCCAGGCTAAAAAGGATCACGCCCGGTAGCTGATCAGCCCCGGTGTTATGGAAGGTCAGCCGCTGGCTGATAGCTTCGGCTGTTTGCAGCCGGAACAGCTCGCTCTCGCTACGAACCGCCAGTAGTTTTTCGACCTGTTCCCGGGTGTAGTTGATTTCGCTGGCACCAGGGCCGGCTTGGAACTGGCCGATTATTTCGGTAATCAGCTCCCAGTTGGCGCCGTCCTTGTCCTGCCGGGGCAGGCCACGGTTCCAGGCAGTGTCCTGGTAGCTGAAGTCCACTTCGTTGAACCAGTCTCCGGAGTCGTAGCTGTCCCGTTCCATGGATTTGGAGCGCAGCAGTTCCGAGCCCATGTGGATGAACGGAATTCCCTGGCTGAGAAGCGGCACCGAGAGGCCAACGACCTGCATCTGGGCCCGTTCCTGGCGTGTGGTGGCAAAATCCGCCTTGTACTGGTTGTTATCCCAGAGCGTCTGGTTGTCGTGTTTGGACACGTAGTTGACGACTTCCTGGGGATCGCTGGTGTAGCCGGCGTTCTGGCCGTTGTAGTCGATCTCTGCCCCGGTCCGGGTGTTGCCGTCAGCAGTCACAAAGG
>JAWWAM010000129.1:0-7211 GCA_033721715.1 Marinobacter sp. | reverse complement strand
GGTTGTGATCGACGGGTTGGCCATGGGCGCGCTGCCCGATGTTGTGGCCGTCCACGCCGGGCGCTTGCGTATGGTAGCGCTGGTGCATCACCCGTTGGCGGATGAAACCGGCTTGGCGGCTCCGACCCGGGACTGGCTGTTAAGGGTTGAGCGCAGGGCACTCTCTGTGGTGGAAGGGGTAATCACTACCAGCCGTTTCACGGCTGAGCGGCTGCTTGACTACAACGTGGCTGCGAAACGTATTCGTGTAGTGGAGCCGGGGGCTGACACCGTCACTCCCGAATCTTCTACCGGCAAACGGTCGAACGCGCCGGAGAGCGGCATCAATGTGCTGTGTGTCGCGCACCTATCTCCCCGCAAGGCGCAGCATCACCTTATCGAAGCCCTGAGTGACATTCGCCACCTGGCCTGGCATTGCACGCTGGCCGGCTCAACAGATCGGGATGAAAGCTACGGCCACCGGATACGGGAGCTAATACGTGACCACGGCCTTGAGGCGAGAATCACGCTGGCAGGGGAGCTGGACGATGACGGCCTCGCCGCGGCCTATGAACGCGCGGATATCTTTGTGTTGCCATCCATGTACGAAGGTTATGGCATGGTCATCGATGAGGCTCTTGCCGCGGGCCTGCCGGTCCTCACCACCGACGGCGGAGCTCTGGCAAACACAGGTAATCGACCGGGTGTACGTCAGTATCCGGCCGGCGACAAGGCAGGGCTGAAAGCCTGCCTGGAAGAATGGCTGAGCGATCCACAGGCGCTGTTGCGGATGACCCTGAAGGCGAGCAAGGAAGCTCGATGCCTGCGCCGCTGGAGCCTGGCTGTGGAGGAATTCCGCGACGCCCTTGAAAGCCTTCTTCCCACGGCCGACCTCACCACCTTCGACAGCGACTGGCTGACGCTGCGGGAGCCTGCAGACCATCGGGCCCGTAACCGTTCGTTGATGGCAGACGTACTGACCTGGTCCGAGCACGAGTACAACACTCCGGATACCGCAAGTGGTCAGCATGCGCCGCCCTTGCTGGTAGCCGATCTGGGGGCGGGCACGGGCTCCAATGCCAGATACCTGGTGCCGGCATTGACCGTGCCGCAACGCTGGGTTCTGCTTGACCAGGACGAACACCTGCTGTCGTTAGCCGCCGACCGGGTGGAGCATCTGGATGTGCCCCTGGAAACCCGGGCCTGTCAATTGACGTATCAGACACTGGCCAGCCAGATCCCTGATGATACCCGGCTGGTCACTGCCTCGGCTCTGATTGACCTGATGTCGGCCGAATGGCTGAAAGCCCTTGCCAGCGCCGTGGCAGAACGTCGCGCAGGGCTGTTGGTTGTCCTTACCTACGATGGTCGTTTCGAGTTGTGGCCTGCAGAGTCCGACGACCGCTGGATTCTGGAATCGGTCAATGCTCATCAACATCGCGAAAAGGGGGCGGGCGCTGCCATGGGCCCGGACGCCACCACCTATTTACAGACGCGGCTGCAAACCTACGGTTATCAAACATCTGTTGCACCAAGCCCCTGGCAGCTGACTGCGGAACAATCGGCGTTACAGGTTGCGTTGCTGAAAGGCTGGCAAGAGGCAGTGCAAGAGCAATGTCCTGATGAGCGGGAGCGGGCCGGACACTGGTTTAAGAAACGACTGACCCAGGCACGGGCAAAGCAGCTGACCATTCGCGTTGACCATCAGGACCTTTTCGCCTGGCCCGCATTTGAAGATGCCCGCTAACATAGCCCGGGGCAGTTTGCCCACCTGGTTGCGGTGGGCTTTAACCCTGTTGTTACTGGTGACCACGGCGATCTTTCTGGATATCTCCGTGATCGGCGAGGAGCTTGCCGCCTTCTCCCTGCCAACGCTACTGGCAGCGATGGTGATATCAGTATTCCAGGTCACGCTATCGGCCTGGCGCTGGCGCTATACCGCCGGGCGGCTGGGCATCGAACTGCCCTTTAGAGCAGCAGTTCGTGAATACTATCTGGCAACGTTCCTGAACCAGGTATTACCCGGGGGCGTATTGGGCGACGTCAATCGCGCCTGGCGTCACAGCCTGGATTCCGGATCGCGGCTGGGGGCTGTTCATGCGGTAATGATTGAAAGGCTTTCCGGACAATTGGTGATGATCTCCGTTGCCCTGGGCCTGGGTACATGGCTCGCACTGTACCAGGGGCAGACTGCTGGCATGGTGTCGGATCTTGGCGGGCTCACCATCGCTGTGGCTGCCACGATGATGATTATGCTGGGTCTCGTTGGCAGGTTCTGGGCACGGGGCAGGGGGTATGTTCATGCGTTACGCCGGGATATCCGTAAATCGCTGCTGAGCTGGCCTGCAATACTGGTGCAGATGTCTTCGTCCGCCGTGGTGGTGGCGACTTATCTGGGGGTGTTCACGGTGCTGGCCCTCGGGGCGGGGTACTGGGCCGGCGCGCTGGAGGTACTGACCGTGATGGCGCTCTGCAGTCTGTTATTGCTGGCGATGGCTGTCCCCGTCAGCGTTGCTGGCTGGGGAGTGCGTGAGGGCGCTGCAGCGCTTTTATGGCCGTTGGTCGGGTTGCCTGCGGAGCAGGGGGTGGCGCTGAGCGTGGGCTATGGGTTGGCGGTATTGGTATCGAGCTTGCCCGGCGTGCTGTTTTTCCTCAGCGGCCGCCGGCCCGCTCACTGAAATCCAGGTCAAACAGCATGTCAGTGCCCAGATCCACCATCTGGGCCCGGGGGCGCAGAGCGCTGTCGAGGCGGGTGATCTCGGGGAGCGAGAACGCCGGGCGTCCACTTCCGATGATCATCGGGGCAACCATGACGTGCAGCCGGTCCAGTAGCTCCGCATTCAGGAATTCCGAGACGGTCAGCCCGCCACCTTCCACGAAAATCTTGCGCAGGCCGAAATCCGCCAGAATCGACAACAACTGGGCGGGTTCTGTGGATTCATCGCGACCAAGGCAAGGGACTTCTGTAACCCCGTGCCTTGGTGTCAGCTTGTTCCCCGCGCGGTATTCGCCAGCAACCAGCCTGAGAGTGGGAGAGGCTTCGTCACAGAAAACGTGATGGTCCTCCGGTACGCGCCGGTTCCGGTCAATAACCACTCTTACCGGGTTCACGCCCGGAACCTTGCGAACAGTAAGACGGGGATTGTCGGTGGCAGCGGTACCGGCGCCTACAATGACAGCCTCTGATACGGCGCGCAGCCGGTGAAGATGGGTTATGCCGTCCTCACCATTGATAAATTTCGAGGCCCCTGTGACTGTTGCTATGCGGCCATCCAGGCTCTGCCCCATCTGGCCCACCACACGGGATGGCGCCTCTCGCGGCACCGGACAACACAGGGGGAGGAAAACCGACAGCAGGTTTCTGGCTTCTGTATCAGCAGGTAGTTGTAATTGCCAGTTGCCTTCCCCGCCGAGCTCCAGCGCCGGGGTATCGCTGCCCGGTAACGACAGTGTCACGTTGCTGCGGTTCACTGCCTCCAGTATCAGGGTCCAGGCTGTGTTTTTGTCGAGTATCTGTGCCGCCATACCGAGTAATTCCATTGCTGGTGGATTCATTATAGGCAGATTATGTGTAAAGCTATATGTACGTTACATTTCCGGTTTGATTCACAAAAAGCGTGATAAAACCCCATAAACCCGGCAGAGAATAATCCTTATGCGGTACCTGCAAACTTTCAACCGCCGTTTGCGGCAGATTCGGGAAGCCGGGCAACTGTCCCGTGGGGACGTGGCTCAGATGTGTGGTGTGGACGAAGCGAGGGTGGCCAACTGGGAGGCAACGGATGCCCGGCAGAGGGGCTACCCGGGGGTAACCGAGCTGCTTGACCTGTGCATCAAGACAGAAACGCCGCTTGAAGCCCTGCTGGATCTGGACGATACCTGCGATACCGGGCAATTGGAGCTGCCAGGCCTGGCTTTCAGCCAGGGGGATGATCTGTCAGCAGCGCTGACGGAACTGGAGCAGGAAATCAGCCGGATTCAGCTGTCGGACGAAGAGGCGGAACTGCTGCGCCGGTTCCGAAAAACCTCCGGCGAAAACCGGCGCATGATTCTGCAGATACTGGGTAAATAACCCTCCGGCCAGCTATTTACCTTTCTTGTAGATGTTTTCGTAGACGTAGTTGGTGGCGTCCACGAAGCCGTCAATGCTGCCGCAGTCAAAGCGGCGCCCCTTGAATTTGTAGGCCAGAACGCAACCATTCTTTGCCTGTTCCAGCAGGGCGTCGGTAATCTGCACCTCACCGTTCTTGCCCGCAGGCGTCCGTTCGAGGATAGAGAAGATATCCGGCGTCAGGATATAGCGGCCGATGATCGCCAGGTTACTGGGGGCATCCTCGGGGGCCGGTTTTTCAACCATGTCTGTAATGCGGTACAGGCCATCTTTCATGGACTCGCCGGCAATCACGCCGTACTTGTGAGTCTCGTCTTCCGGCACTTCCTCAATGGCGACGATAGAACAGCGGAACTGATTGTAGAGCCGGACCATCTGGCCCAGTACGCCTTCGCCGTCATCGTCTGCCACGCAGAAGTCGTCTGCAAGAACAACCGCAAAGGGATTGTCGCCCACCAGGTTGCGCCCGGTCAGAATGGCATGACCCAGGCCTTTCATCTCATTCTGGCGAGTGAAAGCGAAAGAGTTGTGATCAATCAGCTCGCGGATGGAGGTAAGAAGATCTTCCTTGCCTGACCCTGCAATCTGATGCTCCAGCTCATAACTGATGTCAAAGTGATCTTCGATTGCGCGTTTGCCCCGCCCGGTGACGAAACCGAATTCATGGACACCGGCTTCTGCGGCTTCTTCCACCCCGTACTGCACAAGAGGCTTGTTCACAATCGGCAGAATCTCTTTGGGCATGGCTTTGGTGGCCGGAAGAAAACGGGTGCCATATCCGGCAACAGGGAAGAGACACTTCTTGATCATAATGGTCGTCCTTATATTCGCGTGGGTCACTGCCTGTTGTAAGTCAGTCATCCTTGAGGGCTGACTCACGAATTGTGCCAAGTGTAACCAAGTTGTTGGCCTAAATGGAGGCCCCGGTGCCGAAATGTAGAATTTCGTAAAAAGTGGGATTTCGTAACCTTTGGTATTGCTTGTTGATTTGCATAGAAAAAACTTTCAGATGTTGTCGTAACTGACTGTATTGTTGACACATTTCGTTTGTAAAGTTAGGCAACAGACGCTGGATTTATTCGTTCTGATGCAATACATTCCCCGTCATGAAAAATTCTTTAGAATAACCGGCTTTCCTCTCGCATTGTGGCCGGCGCTATCTGGCGGGAACTGAACCATTGAAATTAACCCTGTTGATTGCACTGATATGGTGCACTATCACTCAGCCTCTTTATGCCCAAGAAAACGGATCCTGGCTCCGTAACGGCTGGCAGCCCCATTCCGATAACCTTGCCGGCAATTCGGACGCGTTCAAGCAAGAGCGCGAGCACTGGTTGCGCTCACGATTGAAGTTTTCAGGCAAGACGGCACTGAACAGCGACGGTCTTGATGGCTCGGTGGGCGTGGCCGCGGATAGGCTGATTGGCAAGAAAGACGCCATCGGCTTCGACTACCGCGATGCCCGCTCCTATAAAAACGATACCGACTCCAGTGCAGCTTCATTCCGCTACCGTTTTCCGGCCGGGGCTAACCGCTTTCAGGTTGAGGCAGGCAGGTCCCGCTTCGACCGCGCTGTGAGTAACGCCAGCCGCCGTGTCAATACCAGTGGCGAATCCCGTGTTATGGGTCTGGGGTTTAGTCGTCCGTTGTTCTCCCGTTTCGGCATGGCCTTTGACGGCATCGCAAAACATCACGGTCGCAACAGCGCTTCGTTCGAGCAAGACAGCCTGGTTTCAGAATCCAGTTACGAACTGTCGACCTTTGGCCTGGAGGCCAAGGGTGGTCACGAACTCTGGGAGGGCATATTCGCCAATACCAGCGTGCTGGCATTGAGCGGGCGCGAGTCCAAGGCAGTCGACTACCCGATGAAAGAGAGCAATTCCGAAGACGAGGACTTCTACAAGGTGGCCATGTCGGCCTCGTTGGAGCAGGAGTTCTTCCAGTGGAGCTGGCGGATTAAAGGACGCTATCAGTTTGCCGATGAAGACCTTCCCTCGTCCGAATACCTGACCGTCGCTGGCCCTTCCATGCTTGCCGGCTTCAATGGCCAGTCGGTTTCCGTAGTTCGTGGTGGCTGGCTTCGCCTGGACACTGCCAGCCCCACCTGGCCGATGCCCTTTGTCGATGGCGTGTTGTCGAGCGTGAACTTCGCCGTGTTGCAGGGTTGGGTGCCCTATTCAGGGGTTCAGGCAAACCGTTACGGCAAGGCAAGTGCCGGCCAGGTCTCACTGAAAATGCAGGGCCGTGCTTTCACGGCTAATGTGAGCGTGGGCCGGATGCTGCGCACGTCCAGCACCGCCATGACCATGCCTGACCACCCGGACGTGCGGTTCTCGCTGACCATGGGGATCTGATCCGCCGCCTTACAAAGTTGTCACTTGAGTAAGTTTCGACCGCAGGTGCTACATTAGTACATCTAAGGGACGTTACAGAGGTCGAAGACCCATGCACTCAGGGACAAGATTGCTAGCGCTGCTCATGTTGTCGTGTTTTCTCTACACCGTTCCGGCTCACGCATTTGTGTTCGGAGATGTAGTGGAGAAGGCCAGAGCCCTGGCAGCAGGAAAATACGAGCCCCCACCGGAGGTGCCCGGCTTCCTCAGGGATCTGGGTTACCGGGATTATCAGGCAATTCGTTTTAATCCGGAGGCAAGCCTCTGGAAAGAAGGCCTTTCCCTTTTCAGAGTGATGATGGTTCCCCCGGGTAACTTTTATACCCACACCGTAAAGCTCAATGAGATTGACGCCACCGGTGTGCGGTCGATCCCTTTTGACAAAACCGCCTTCAGCTTTCCCGATGAACTCGCCAAGCGGGTACCGGCAGATCTTGGCCATGCCGGTTTCAAGCTGACCTATCCCCTGGGCGAAGGAACGGAGCAGAATCAGTTTCTGGTCTTTGCCGGCGCAAGCTACCTGCGCGGAGTAGGGGCCGGTAATCGTTTCGGGCTGTCGGCAAGAGGCATTGCCCTGAACACCGGCCTTCCTTCTGGTGAAGAGTTCCCCTCATTTATTGAATTCTGGCTTGAGCGGCCCGGCGGTAGCAGTGATCGTATACGGGTATACGGATTGCTGAATGGGCCCAGTGTTGCCGGTGCCTATCGTTTTGATATACAGCCTGGGG
>JAWWAM010000128.1:0-7218 GCA_033721715.1 Marinobacter sp. | reverse complement strand
GGTGGGCAGGCCAAACTGCTCGGTGACGTAATCCTGCGGGTTCAGTGTCCGCAAGAAGGCAGCGTCGCCGATAATACCCTCAACCTTACGGTTGTTCTTGCGGGCAATGGCTTCGACCACGCCATAGGCTTCCGGGTGAACCGACGAACGATCCAGCGGGTTGTCGCCGCTGGCAATGCGCAGGAACCCCGCCGCCTGTTCGAAAGTGCGATCTCCCAGCCGGGATACGTTAAGCAACTGCTTGCGGTCACGGAACACGCCGTTCTGGTTACGGAAGTCGACGATGTTCTGGGCGATGCTCTGATTCAGGCCAGATACTCGTGCCAGCAGCGGGATCGAGGCAGTATTGAGGTCCACGCCCACACCGTTAACACAGTCTTCCACCACCGCATCCAGGCTGCGGGCCAGTTGCACCTGGGAGACATCGTGCTGGTACTGGCCAACGCCAATGGATTTGGGTTCGATCTTGACCATTTCCGCCAGCGGGTCCTGCAGGCGACGGGCAATGGACACCGCGCCCCGGATGGTCACGTCCAGGTCCGGCAACTCGCGGGAAGCGAACTCGGAGGCGGAATAGATGGAGGCACCGGACTCACTGACGACTATCCGCGCCAGTTTGAGCTCCGGATAACGCTTGCACAGGTCGGCCACCAGCTTGTCCGTCTCACGGGAAGCCGTACCGTTGCCGATAGCAACGAGCTCAATGCTGTACTCGCGACACCACTTGGCCAGTTGCTCAATGGACTGGTCCCACTGGTTACGCGGCGCATGAGGAAAGATTCCACCGTGACCCACCACCTGGCCGGTGCCGTCAATGATGGCCACCTTCACTCCGGTACGCAGGCCGGGGTCCAGCCCCAGTGTCGGGCGCGGGCCGGCCGGCGCCAACAGCAGCAAGTCCTTCAGGTTGGCGGCGAAGACGTTGATGGCTTCGGTTTCGGCGGCCTCACGCACCTGGGCCATCAGGTCAGTTTCAATCTGGGTGGACAGCTTTACCCGCCAGGTCCAGCGTACCACTTCCGACAACCAGCGATCCGCAGCACGGCCGTTGTCGCGAATGCGCCAGCGAGCGGCAATGCGCTGCTCCGCCGGGTGCGGCTGGCGGCGGTCATCTTCGGCATCACCCACCACAATGGAATAGGTCAGCACGCCCTCATTACGCCCCCGAAGAATGGCCAGGGCGCGGTGGGACGGTACTTTTTTCAGTGGCTCGACATGGTCGAAATAGTCACGGAATTTGGCGCCTTCCGTCTCTTTTCCGGCTACCACGGTGACCTTGAGCTGTCCCTGCTGCCAGATGAAATCGCGCAGCTCACCCAGCAGCTCCGCATCCTCGGAGAACCGCTCCATCAGGATATAACGGGCACCATCAAGGGCGGCCTTGGTATCGGCAATGCCGGCGTCTGCGTTGAGGTAGCTTTGCGCTGTCTGCTCCGGAGCCAGTGTCGGGTCGTCATAAAGCGCATCGGCCAACGGCTCCAGCCCTGCCTCGCGGGCGATCTGGGCCTTGGTGCGGCGCTTGGGTTTGTACGGCAGGTAGAGGTCTTCAAGGCGGTTCTTGGTGTCCGCTGCGTCAATACTGGCCCGCAGCTCATCGGTGAGCTTGCCCTGCTCCTCGATACTGTTGAGGATAGTGGCGCGGCGGTCATCCAGTTCCCGAAGGTAGCGCAGGCGCTCTTCCAGGTTACGTAGCTGGCTGTCGTCCAGGGAACCGGTGACTTCCTTTCGGTAGCGGGCGATAAAGGGAACGGTAGCCCCCCCGTCCAGCATTTCCACGGTGGCATTAACCTGCTGTTCACGAACACCCAGTTCGTCAGCAATGCGCCTGATGATACTGTTCATGCAACCTCATCTGATGCTTACGAGTCAAAGCGCAAAGGTACAGCGGCTTACTGCTGCAGGCAAGCAGAGCGGGTCCGGTTGTCCAGGAATTGAACAAGATCATTCCAGGGCATGGGGCGGGCGTAATAGTAGCCCTGGATCTCGTCACAGTGTTGCTGGCGCAGGAATTCCAGTTGCCCTTCGGTTTCCACGCCCTCCGCCACCACGCTGATCTGCAGGCTGTGAGCCAGACTGATAATGGCGCGGATGATGTGTTCAGCATCCGCCGAGTGCCCCAGGTCCTGGACGAATGACTTGTCAATTTTGACGAGGGAGATAGGCAGGTGCTGGAGATTACTCAGGGAGGAGAAACCGGTACCGAAATCATCCAGGGCAAAACTGATACCCAACTGGTTGAGTTCCCGAAGACATCGCTGGGCGTACTCGGGATCATGCATCATGGCACTTTCAGTAAGCTCCAGCTCCAGCAGGCTGGTGTCGACATTCGCATTGAAGATGATGCGGAAAATGGTTTCTGTCATCTTCCGGTCATGGAACTGACGGAACGAGAGGTTGACCGCAAACACCAGCCCGGGATGACCCAGCTCGGAAGATTCCTGCAGGCGCTTGCAGGCCTGCTCGATGACCCAATAGCCGATGGGCACGATCAACCCGCTACGCTCGGCCACCGGAATGAATTCATCCGGCCCCACCAGCCCCCGCTCCGGGTGATTCCATCGCAGCAGGCATTCCACCCCGCGAACTTCCTCTGAAGCCAGGTCAATCCGCGGCTGGTAATACACCTCCAGCTCGTTGCCCCGCAGGGCATTGCGGAGATCCGCCTCCAGGCGTAACTGGTACCCTGCGGTTATGTGCAGCTGGCGATCGTAGAAACGGTAGCTGGTGCCGGGATCCCGTTTGGCCTCGAACATGGCGCGGTTGGCCCTGCGCATCAGGTTCTCCGGGCTTTCGCCGGCCTCGGGATAGGTGGCAACGCCCAGGCTGGCACTGATCACTACATTCTGCCCATCGATGTTCAGCGGCTCGCCGATCGCGTTCACAATCTTGCGGATAATCTGGGTGATATCCAGTGAGTCTTCCACTTTCTCAACAATAATAGCGAACTCATCGCCACCGATACGCATCAATGAATCCATGCGCCGCAGGTTCAGGCGCAGACGTTCCGCCAGCTTGAGCATGATCTGGTCACTTTTCTGGTAACCGAAAGATTCATTGAAACTGCGAAAGTCATCCAGGTTGATGTGCAGCAGGGCCAGACGCTGAGTGGCCCGTTCTGCCCGTAGCAGGGCCTGCTGTAAACGGTCGAAAAACAGATCGCGATTGATAAATCCGCTGGCAACTTCTCGGCCCAACTGACCATGGGCATACTCGGACAACTGCTCCCGGTACCAGAGGCACCGGACAGCCCTGCAGAGGCTCCAGCGGTCAATCCACTGGCGACACAGGTAATCCGAGGCCCCGTTGGCCAACAGCCCCGGCGCACGCTCTGTGGGTGCCTCCGCGCTCATCGCGAGTACTGGCTTTTCATTACTGGACGCGGACAGGTATTGCAGAAAAGCATCTTCCGACCCACCATGAAAAACGCAGTCCCAGAGGATCACATCAAAATGGGTATTGTGAATCAGGTCATCGCAGTCGATCAGGTCCGGACACCAGGTGAGATCCGCCTCCAGCTCTCTGTCGTCAGCCAGCAAGGCACTCAGCCATAAAAAATCCGAGTACTCAGGTGTCAGTACCAACAGGCGCACATGGCCGGAATTAAAGGATTTTACTGCCAGGGTCATCAACAAGCGTCCCTTTCATGATGAGCATACATCCGCGATCCCTCAAGAATAGCTGATAGATCGTCAAGGTACAGCATGTCCGGCTGGTGTAGAATAACCGCTTGCCGACTTCACCCATAAAATCCCGATTTGGCGCCCATATTTGTGAACATGCTCAACCCCCGACAGAGTGAAGCCGTTCGATATGCGGATGGCCCCATGCTGGTATTGGCCGGCGCCGGCAGTGGCAAGACCAGCGTAATCACCCGCAAGGTGGCCTATCTGATCGAGCACCTGGGCATCCCCGGGCGACATATTGCCGCAGTCACCTTTACCAACAAGGCGGCCAGGGAAATGAAAGAACGTGTCGGGCGGCTGGTGGATCGAAAGCTGACCCGGGGGTTGATTGTATCCACTTTCCATAACCTGGGGCTGAACATGATCCGTGAAGAGCATGAGCATCTGGGCTACCACCCCGGCTTTTCCATCTTCGACGCGGAAGACGCCAAGGCCCTGCTGCAGGACCTGATGATGCGGGAAGCCAGCGCCGACGCTGGTGACGAACTGTCGGACGTGCAGATGACCATCTCCTCCTGGAAGAACGCCATGCGCAGCCCGCAGGATGCCTGGAGCCGCGCGGCGGACGAGCGGGAGCAACGCATTGCGATCATCTACCGGTATTACAACGAATACCTGAAAGCCTACAACGCGGTTGATTTCGACGACCTGATCCTGCTGCCGGTGCAACTGTTCCGCGACAACCCGGAAGTCCTGCAGAAATGGCGCAGGAAGATCCGCTACATGCTGGTGGATGAATACCAGGATACCAACATGTGCCAGTATGAACTGGTGAAACAGTTGGTGGCAGAGCGCGCCGCCTTCACCGTGGTGGGTGATGACGACCAGTCCATCTACGCCTGGCGCGGAGCCCGGCCGGAGAACCTGGAACAACTGAAGGAAGATTTTCCCAGCCTGAAGATCGTCAAGCTCGAACAGAACTACCGCTCTACCGCACGCATTCTGCGTTGCGCCAACACGGTGATCGCCAACAACCCCCACGTGTTCGAGAAGGCCCTCTGGAGTGATCACACCATTGGCGATGAATTACGCATCGTGCGCTGTCGTAACGAAGATGCGGAAGCCGACCGGGTCGCCACGGAAATCCTCGACCAGAAGCTGAAGAAAGGCCTGGCCTTCCGGGATTTTGCTGTGCTTTACCGGGGCAACCATCAGGCCCGCCTGCTGGAAATGAAGCTGCAGGCCTACCAGATTCCCTACCGGATTTCGGGGGGCCAGTCGTTTTTCTCCAAGAACGAGATCAAGGACGCCATGTCCTACCTGCGCCTGCTGGTGAACCCGGATGATAACGCGGCTTTCCTGCGGGTGGTAAACGTGCCACGCCGGGAAATCGGTCCCCGCACCCTGGAGCAGCTCAGCCACTACGCCCGCTCCCGCGATGTCAGCCTGTTTCGCGCCCTGGGCGATATGGGTGCTGAAACCCATGTTACGGAAAAGGGGCTGGACCGCCTGCGCCGATTTGCTCACTGGGTAGACACCACCTGCGAGCGCCTGTACCGGGAAGACCCGATCCCGGTGATCAAGCAGCTGTTTACCGACATTGAGTACGAAGAATGGCTGCACCTGCATTCCGGGTCGCCGAAACAGGCAGAACGGCGAATGGAGAACATCTGGTATCTGGTGGAGTCCATTCAGCGCATGCTGGATGATGGCAAGGGCACGGCCGACGAGATGGGCATCGAGGATGCGATCAGCCGACTGATTCTCAGGGACATGATGGAACAGCAGGAAGAAGAAGATGACAGCGACAAGGTCCAGTTGCTGACATTACACGCCTCCAAAGGCCTTGAGTTCCCCCATGTTTTTATCATGGGACTTGAAGAAGAAATCTTGCCTCACCGTTCCAGCATTGAGGAAGGCAATATCGAGGAAGAACGGCGGCTGATGTATGTGGGCATCACCCGGGCCCGGGAAACCCTGACCCTTACCTACGCCGCCCAGCGCAAGCAATACGGCGAAAAACTGGAGACCATTCCCAGCCGGTTTCTGGATGAATTGCCGGAAGACGACCTGCGCTGGGAAGGCACCGGGGATCTCGACGTGGAAGCCAACCAGAAGAAGGGCAAGGCCACGCTGAGCGCACTTCTTGGCGACCTTGGACTATGAACAGAATTTAATACCCTGCCACTGCATCTCTCAACTGTTTTCTCCCGTTACTGATCCGGGGGGCTCTGCCTCTCCATTTCCAAAACAACAACATACGGGAGATCATTATGTCTCGAAACGAGATACCCCATACCTGGAACCTCGCCCTGGCCGCGGGCTCGGCAATCCTGCTCACCACTGCGTTACCGGTCTCAGCGGGACTGCTATCAACACTGACTGGCAGCTCTGACACTGCCGAAACCGAGGCCACGGAGGACACCTCCTCGAAAGGTCGTTTCAGTGCGCCCTTCGCGGAGCCAACCATTATTGTGGATGGCGAAACTGTCGAAACCAGCGAAAAATGCATCACCCGTGCCGACGGCATGCTTGAGTGCAAACCCGCAGCAGGCACCATCGCGCTGCTGGAAGACGACCGCCTGCTATACCTGAATGCCCTGGAGGGTACCGAAAACGTAGAGCTTTCAATCGTGGCAGAGTTTGGCGAGGTCTCGGTCAACGACCAGACACGGGTGCTCTCGCTGGGCGAGAACGACACACCAACCTGGCTGAAGCCAGATCCCCTGCGTGCCGGCGCCAACCCGGATGGGAACGACAGCGAAACACTGCTCAATGGCACCGAACTGGACGGCGTGATTGATACAGCGGACAACACCAGCAAGAACGATGGGGCCCTTTTCTGCTCCGACGTGGTCGGCCTCGCTGACGGCCGGGTGATGGCCGTTGGAGGAACCGATTACTACTCGGAGCCCGGCGTTGATGGCCTGCCCCTGGGTGTAGCAGAACTGGAAGGCATCAAGAACTCCCGGATCTTCGATGAGGAAACCAATACCTGGGCCCAGAGTGGCGACATGAACTACGGCCGCTGGTACCCCTCCCTGGTCACACTGGGCAACGGCAACATATTTGTTGCCAGCGGCGTTACCAAGCTGCTCAAGCCGGTCTATCCCGAAGATCCGCTCAACTCAGGCCGCAACGTAGTTCAAACGGAAACCTACGACCCCTGCGCGGGCACATGGGCGCAAAACCCGTCCACCGCAGATCGGTCACTGCCACTGTATCCACGCATGCACCTCCTGCCCAACGGCCACGTGCTTTATAACGCCGGCGGCCAGGCCTTCAATCCGTTTGGCCAGGGTTATGACCAGGCGTTGTGGAATATCGTTGCCACGTACAACCCGGACAATCAGAGCTGGACAGACATCGGCTACGCGGGGCTGCCACTACGACTCGATGAAATCGGTCTGGAGGAGCTCAGCAGCACGCTGAATGTCACCAACGTTTCCCTTGAACAAAGCACGTCGTTATTGGGTGATATACTGCAGTCCCCCACAGACCTGCTGACCGCAGCCAGTGACCTGGGCCTGGATGAGGAAACCGTGAAAATCGCCATCGCCGGTGGCATGCGGGGCTCCACCTCATCCACCATGCT
>JAWWAM010000127.1:0-7222 GCA_033721715.1 Marinobacter sp. | reverse complement strand
TGCTGTCTGCGAACGGGCTTGCTCTTGATCGCAACTTCAGGGGCAGGACGGATAAGAAGTTTCATAAATCGGACGTCTGTCGGGTAGCGTATTCACGTTAAAGTGCTTAGTGTAACGGTTTCACTGCATGCCTCAAAATCAGGCATTCCCGAAGCTGGTTATAATCAGACAAAAAGGCATCAACATGATTGCAGGGTGCCCGCGAAATATTCAGGAGTTTCACCGTTCATGACCGAATCCACCATCAATGCCCTGGTCTCCCCCGAGGGCAGCCTGGAAATCCTGTCCACTTTTGAAGTCAATCGCCTCAAGGACAAAAGTGAGGGCGGTCTCTACCGTCTCTTCCGGCAGTGCGCGCTGGCCGTGCTCAATACCGGTGTAGAAACCGATGACTGTAAAACGCTGATGGAAGCCCATGCGGATTTCGACGTTCGGCTGGTGCCTCAACCGCGGGGGCTGAAGCTGGAACTGGTCAATGCCCCTGCCCACGCATTTGTGGATGGGCAGATGCTGCGCGCTATCCGCGAGCACCTGTTTTCAGTATTGCGGGATATTATTTATTCGTATTCCATTCCCCAGTCAGCCTCCGGATTGCGCCGGGATGATCCCGAAGGCATCACCAACCTGATTTTTCACATATTACGTAATGCCAGGGTATTGCAGGCCGGCCGGCACCCCGACCTGGTGGTGTGCTGGGGCGGGCACTCTATCAATGAACGGGAATACCAGTACAGCAAGGAAGTGGGCCACCAGCTGGGCCTGCGGGGGCTGAGCATCTGTACTGGTTGTGGCCCCGGCGCCATGAAAGGTCCGATGAAAGGTGCCACCATTGGCCATGCCAAGCAGCGGGTAAAAAACGGGCGCTATATCGGCCTGACGGAGCCGGGCATCATCGGTGCCGAGGCCCCGAACCCCATCGTTAACGAACTGGTCATCATGCCGGATATCGAGAAGCGTCTTGAAGCGTTCGTTCGCACCGGACACGGGGTGATTGTGTTTCCGGGCGGCGTAGGCACCGCCGAGGAAATCCTCTATCTGCTGGGCATCCTGTTACATCCGGACAACGCGGACCTGCCCTTCCCGGTAGTCTTCACCGGTCAGCCGGAAAACGCCGAATACTTCGAGATGATTGACCAGTTTATCCGCAACTCCCTGGGGGACGAAGCTACCAAAAAATACGAGATCATCATTGATGACCCGGCACGGGTGGCGCGCACAATGAAGCAGGGAATGAAAGATGTGGAAACCTTCCGGCGGGCCATGCAGGACGCCTACTACTTCAACTGGATGCTGAAAATCGACCCGGTGTTCCAACTGCCATTCGAGCCCACCCATGAAAGCATGCGGGCGCTGGAACTGCATCGTGACCAGCCGGTTCACCTGATTGCCGCCAACCTTCGCAAGGCGTTCAGCGGCATAGTCGCCGGTAACGTCAAGGAAGGCGGTATACGCCAGGTGCAGGAATATGGCCCCTTCGAGATTGCCGGCGATCCGGCACTGCTGACGCCGTTGGCAGCCATGCTCAAGGAGTTCGTGGCCCAGGACCGGATGAAATTGCCGGGCTCAAGTGCCTACGAACCCAGTTACCGGATTGTCAGCGGAGCAGCGCAGGCCACCCCCTGACAATAACGGGGCAGACAGGGGCGGTGATTATTTCCCGCCGTCTGCCGGCATGCTGGCGTAGTAGGCTGCCAGGTTGGCGATATCCTCATCGCTCAGGCCTGTAGCCTGGCCCTGCATAACCGCAGACTGCCCGCCGCTGCGCTGCTTGTTCTTGTAGGCCTTGAGTGCAGCCACAAGATACTGTTCGTTCTGCCCCGCCAGGTTAGGGTAGCCAGGAATGGCTGCGATGCCATTCTTGCCGTGACAGGCGGCACAGACAGCCGCTTTGGCTTTGCCTGCCTCAGCATCGGCAGCCGTTGCAGCAACCGGCAAAGCTGCACCCAGAGTAAACAGAACAGCAATGGTGTGGTATTTCAGTTTCATTGGTTTTACCCTCTCATCGTTTCGGGATCCGACAGATATCTGAAGGATGAAATCTGGACAAACTTATAGCACACACAAACTAAAGCTCAAATGCGATAAATCAATGCGCCAGCTATAGGTGCGTAATAGCAGGTGCGTAATAGCAGGTACGTAACATCGCGCCCCTACGGCAACGTATTTTCAGCGGAGAAGTGAACATGCCCATTCAGGTTCAGGAAATTGAATGCAGGGAAGGCACCATTGGCCAGATCATTCTGGACGCTCCCGGCAGCCTGAATGCACTTTCGGGTTCAATGATTCAGGACATTCAGCGTACGCTGGACCAGTGGGCCAGCGCCAGTCATATCTGCATGGTTATCTTCAGCGGAGCCGGGGACCGTGCATTTTGCGCCGGTGGCGACATACGCGAACTCTACGGCGAGCTGTCCGGCCCTGAAAACAGCGAGGTTGCGGCCGGCTTTTTTGCCCGTGAATACCGTATGGATTACACCATTCACCGTTTCCCCAAACCGGTCATCACCATTGCTCACGGCGCAGTGATGGGCGGCGGCATGGGCATTCTTTCCGGCTCCCGATACCGGGTCATTACCCCGGATGTCAAAATGGCCATGCCCGAAATCTCCATTGGCCTGTTTCCCGATGTAGCCGCCAGCTGGTTTCTCAACCGCTTGCCCGGCCGCCTTGGCCTGTTTATGGGGCTGACCGGCGCCAGGCTGAATGCCACAGATGCCCTGCGAGTGGGGCTTGCCGATATGGCCATTCTCCCCGAACAGATCGATTCGCTGATGAGCCGCCTGAAAGAGGAACGCTGGACCGGGGATTCCGCAGCTGATGACAACCGCCTGTTCCGACTTATCAAACAACTGGAGCACCCGGACTACCGCGCACTCCCGGCCAGCGAGCTGGCCCGTCATGAGCAGAGCATCGCGAAGCTGAGTGCCGGAGAAGAATTACCGGAGATCGTTGAGAACCTGCTGTCCGCAGATATCGACAGTGACTGGTGGAAGACATGTATGGCCAGCCTCCGTGGCGGCTGCCCGGTCACAGCCTGGTTGGTGTGGACCCAGCTCAAAAAGGCGCAGCAGATGTCCCTGAAGGACATCTTCAGGATGGAACTGACCATGGCAACCCATTGCACCCGGCGGCCGGACTTGCGGGAAGGTATCAGGGCCAGGCTGATTGAAAAGGACAACGCGCCCCAATGGTCATTCAGGACAGTGGCGGAGGTGCCTGAAAGTGTTGTCGAGGAACACTTCCTGCCAGAGCTGGACGACAGCAACGACCCCATGAACCTGGACTGAAAAGCTCCCGTCAGATTTCAGCACCGGCCTGGATCAACAGCATTTCCAGGTCCCGGTTGTTGCTGGCGCGGGCCAGATCCAGGGCTGTCTGTCCGTTCGAGCCCCGGTAATTCACATCCGCGCCCGCGGCGAGCAACATCTCTGCCGTCAGCAAATCCCCGCCTTCCACAATGTGCATCAGCAATGAACGCCCATCCTGACTGACGTTCACATTGGCGCCCGCCGCCAGCAGTACCTTGACCACTGACAGATGACCATTACGCGCCGCACGGATCACGGGCGTGGTGCCTTCGCTATCCTTGGCATTCACCCTGGCGCCGGCCGATAACAACAGCCTTACCAGACGGCGATGCCCCTCCTCTGCCGCAATCATCAGCGGGGTCACGCCATCGGCCAATGCGCGGTCCGGGTCAGCCCCTTCGCTGAGCAGGAACAACGCGATGCGGTCCTCGCCGGCTTTCACAGCAGCTGTCAGGGGTGTGCCTTGTTCTGTCAGCGTGTTCAGCGACGCGCCCGATGATGCCAGAGACTCCACTTTATCAAGATCACCGCTGCTGACTGCGGCCATCAGCGGTGTATTGGCCACTGATGACTGGTGTTGCTCGAGATTGGAAGGATCGTCCCTTGTGGCACAGGCCGTGGCAAGCACAGTGGTGAGCAGCAAAAGCAGGAGTTTTGGAAGGATGGAGCCGGTTCCCTGGGCCATGATATTTCGGTCTCTGTTGGTTCATTTTTGCAGGTATTCTGGTCAGTAACCGGGCAGAATTAAATCGAGCTGTTCACAAGTCAGGCCGGTTTATCAAACCCACGACTGATCAGATCCCCCGCAAGCGTCCTCAGACCTGCATCGCCATCCTTCCGCCCCGTGCAAAAACCTCCCGCCCTGAGCGCGTCCCACGAGTAATTCTGCAGCACAGCTTTAACCCACAACAGGGCAGAGGCATTGCCCTGGAGCTGGTTCGCAACGCCGCCTTGCAGCGTAAGTCGTTTCAATGCAGGCAATGTCAGCTGAAAGCCCCGATGCCCGTGCGCGAAGGCTTCCAGCTCAATGACCTCCTGATCCGTCAGTGGCCGTGCTGCCGGCACATCTGCAGTGATTGCCAACACCAGTTGCGACGAAAGGTTGGCCCAGACCGCCGGCAACATTATCGGCCATTGCTCGGAAAATCTGGCGGACAGTCGCTGTTGCGTGGCAACACCCTGGCCTGTCAGCCCCTTCAGCATCTGAACCGCGTATTCGCCGGAGCTGGCCTCGCGGTTGATACCCAGCCTTACGATGGCAAAGCCGGACGATTGCCAGAAAGGCAGCAGGTCCTCCGCAGCGCCATAGCTGGTACCAATGGCGTTCAGCTCCAAGGCTTCGGCCTTGTCGGTGGCGATGCTGAGTAACTGCCTGCCGATACCCTGCCTGCGATACGGGTCATGGACGGCCACCCGCACCACTCTCAGTATGCGCAGGGTGGCCGCTTCCACATCACCGCCATGGTTGGCCAGGGACTGGGGCAGCAGGTGGCCTTTCAGTCTCCGCTCACCCCGCAACACCTTCCTGGCAAGCGCAGGCTCAAGATTCCCTTCGATCGTTGCCCAGAGTACGCCGATGATGTCGGCCCCCTGCCTTGCCACGATGGTCACCGCATCGGGATCATCCATCCACTGGCGCAGGTCGCCCGGAGTGGTGCGATAATGGGCGTCCACCAACAGGCCAAAGGCCCGGGACAGTTCCGCCTCACTGGCATGTTCCGGATGCCATTCGTTAAACGAAATCTCACCGGATGGCTCTTCCCCCTGCGCCTCTGCATCGAGCAGGAACAGACGGTTAATCAGTGGTTCCAGGGGGTCCTGCAGCGACCAGCGTACCGGATGCGCCAGCGTCAGCGACTGCCAGTGGGGCGTGTCCCGGTCCAGCACCATCCTGAACCGGAGCCTGAACCCCCGACCTGACCCTTCATAGCCGTGCACCGTAGAGGCAAAGACCACCCGCGGCCAGCCAAGCAGAATCTGCTTCAGCAGGGGCGCCGGGATGGCTGCAGCTTCGTCAACCATCACCAGCTCAGCCTCCGGGCGGGTGGCTAGCAGATCATCCACCGGAAACCATTCAAGGCTGGCGCCGGATGCGAGGTGAAGGGCCGTCTGCCCGTGATATTCAATATCAGCCTGTTCCGCCGCATGACGAAACAGGCTGGCAACGTTGTCTTTACGGGGCGACACCACAGCAATACGGTTGCGCCCGCCCTGCAGCAAACGGACCGCGCCGATACCCAGTGCAGCCGACTTGCCGCGTCCACGGTCTGCAATGATAACCAGTGGACGCCTGCGCCGGCCCTGCCCGGTATGGACAATGGCGTCGACAGCCCGCTTCTGATCCGGGGTGCCTGCAACCCTGAATGGCGTCTGACCTGGCTCTACCGAAGGCAATACTGGCAACGGGCCGTTGCCATCGGCGGACACCCGGATAACCGAGTCATCGTCCGCGACGACCCTGGCCATCCGCGCCATGAACGGGTGATGACCAGTCTCCGGAAGCCCCATCCGGGCATAGTCCGGATCTGCAAACCCACCCCACTCCTCCAACGGAGGCATCAGCCAGAAAAACAGCCCTCCGGCGGACAACGTACCCGCCAACGCCGCAAAACTGTCCGGCGGATTCCCCTGCCAGCCATCCCAGACCACACAGGCCAACTCCTGCCCCAGCCAGAGTCGTCCGTCGACCGGTTTAATCGGCGTCAGCGACAGGTCCGGCTGATCTTCAACCGGCCCGGTCCAGATTCCGGGCGTTATCGACAGCTCCGGGAGCAAGGAACCCAACCAGGCCAGAGCCGCTTGACGGTCACCCTCGACAACCACCAGCCGCCGATGCCCGGCTGTCCGTAAGTCAGCCTGAAGCTTCTGCCAATGGAGCGGTTCCGGTTTGTTCATGGGGAATCTATTCGCTATCCACTCAGCTCAAATCCATGGAATGACGTTTAAGATCTTCCAGTGTGGAATACTTCAGCGCTGATCGATGGGTGGCTCTCAACTTCACACGTGGCGCACAGTTAGCCTCAAATGCTTCCTGCCAACGGGAAGCACAAAGGCACCATGAATCCCCCTCTTTCAATCCGGGAAAACCAAATTCAGGCCGCGGTGTGCTGAGATCGTTACCCTTGGCGCGGGAGTACTCAAGAAAGTCATCCGTAACTACCGCGCACACTACGTGCGCTCCCAAGTCGTCTGGCCCTGTGTTACAACACCCATCGCGATAGAACCCGGTCTCGGGGTCGGTACCACACAATTCCAGCTTCTCGCCCAATACATTCACCGGTTCAGCGGTTGTAGCCATAACATCATTCTCCTAAGTAGGGGGAGTATTTGGGAGGCCGCTTCCAAAACTGTGCGGAGCCATGGATGGCGGAGCTCAAGCGCCACAGGGACGTGCTTGAGCGTGTTTTGGAAGCGGCCTCCCAAATACTCCTGCACCAAGCATGCGGTCATTCCAGGCCAGCACCAAAGCAAAAGTAATCAGGATTATGCGGCACCAGTATCAGCACTACCAGCCGCCGGGTACAATACCGCCCATGCCGACCCCACACCAAACGCAACCCATGACCGAGCTACCGGACTACCTCACCGATGAGCAGCGGGCCATCATCACCGCCGGCTTTGAACACGTGGTGATCACGGCCGTGGCGGGAAGTGGAAAGACCTCCACACTGGCCTGGCGCATCTGCCACCTGCTGGAACAGGGCCACGACCCGAACCGCATGCTGGTACTGATGTTCAACCGCAGCGCCCGGGTCGACTTCGAGCGTAAGCTACAGGAAGTAACCCGCAACCTCGGCCTGGCGACACCGGAAATCCGCACCTACCACGCCATGGGCCTGCGGCTGTACAAACGCTTCGTACGGGAAGGCTTCCTGCCGGGATTTTCCGACAAAATTCTTACCGACCAGGAAATC
>JAWWAM010000126.1:0-7225 GCA_033721715.1 Marinobacter sp. | reverse complement strand
CTGGCAGCCAGTCGCGAATCGGATAACGTTTCAGGTACCCCAGAGCCTGCTGACACAGGCTCCGCACCCGTGGTTGCTGAATGCCTTCCGTGAGGGGGTAAACCGGGGTCAGGGTGGCTTCGCCCCTGGCGGGCATAGGCGGGGGATTCACCTGATATTCAGGGTGATAGAATTCGTAACCGGCGCGCCCTGGCCGCACCTCCCCGAAACAACGAACCCGCGCGCCCTCCGTAAGCTGATTTTTCTGCGCTGCGTTGAAATGGAAAAACCGCATCACCAGAAAACCGCTGTTATCTTTCAGGGTAACCTGCAGGCTACGACGCCGCCCCATCACCAGGTCGGCCTTCATCACCTCGCCTTCCACCACACCCACATCGCCGATACGAAGGTTACCCATGGGAATAATACGGGTGCGATCCTCGTATCGATGTGGCAAGTGAAATAGCAGGTCCTGAAGCGACCCGATACCCAGTTTCGCCAGCTTTTCCGCCAGCGCGCCACCGACGCCCTTCAGAGTGGTAACCGGGATGTCTTCCAGTGACGTCATATCCTGGCTCAGGCAGTTGCGGTAGCGGTCGGGGTTTCAATTTTCGCTTTTTCAATCACCCGGCACTGGCTGGCTGCCAGTGACAGAACATCAATCGCCTTGGGACGGGGAAAAGTTACCCGCCATGCCAGTGCAACCGTGCGGAATGGCACCGGTGCAGCGAACGGCCGGACTGCCAGAATGCTCTCGTCGTATTGCATGGCGGTTGCGGCAGAAAGCGGCAATACCGTGATACCAAGGCCGGACGCGACCATGTGGCGAATGGTTTCCAGAGAACTGCCTTCGGTAACCAGTGAGGGCGATTTGGCGCTCGGGTTGCGGGTGACTGCATCCACCAATGGCGGGCACGACTCCAGCACCTGGTCACGGAAGCAGTGGCCAGGACCAAGCAACAGCAACTGTTCCTGCGCCAACTCCTCCGCCGTCAGGCTCGGCCGTTCGGTCAGCGGATGGTCACCCGGCAGAAGCACCACGAAGGGTTCATCATACAGCGGCAAGGTCACCACTTCGGGCTCTTCAAACGGCAGCGCGATGATGATGGCGTCAAGTTCGGACTGGCGGAGTTTCTGGCGCAGGGTGGCGGTATAGTTCTCCTCTATATACAGGGGCATATCTGGCGCCGCCCGCCGCAATTCAGGTAACAGATGTGGAAACAGGTAGGGCCCGATGGTATAGATTGCACCAACTTTCAAAGGGGCATTAAGCTGGTTCTTGCCATCCTGGGCCATGTCACGGATAACACTCACCTGGTCCAGAACCCGCTGCGACTGCTCAATGATCCGCTTGCCGGTTTCGGTCACGCGGATGCTGTTTTTGCTGCGTTCGAACAGGGGAATCCCCAGTTCGTCTTCCAGCTTCTTGACCGCCACACTCAGGGTAGGCTGGCTGACATGGCAACGCTCGGCGGCGCGGCCAAAATGCCTTTCCCGTGCGAGGGTAACAACGTATCTTAACTCGGTGAGAGTCATGGTGGGCTCCGGTCAGATCTCGTCCAGCAAAGGGTGCTCTGCAGCCCCTGTTAATTTATTAGCCAAAGCATAAGGATTGATATTGCCTATGGCAATCACTGAACACAAGCAAAGACCGCGCATACTGGTCGCCGGTTGCGGCAAACTTGGTGGCGCTATTGCAGAAACACTGTCCAGGCACGCCGAGGTTTTTGGCTTAAGACGCAATCCGGACAGGATTCCCGAGGGAGTTCATGCCCTTGGGGCCGATTTACTGGACCGGGAACAGGTTGAATCGGTGCTGCCGGACAATCTCGACATCGTCATCTACTGCCTGACGCCGTCCAGTTACGATGAAGAGGGCTACCGCAACGCCTATGTCCGTGGCCTTGAAAATCTGGTCGCAGCGCTCGGTTCACAGACTCTCAAACGCCTGATGTACGTCAGCAGCAGCAGTGTGTATTCCCAGAACGACGACTCCTGGGTTGACGAGTCAAGCCCCACGGAACCTGCCCGCTTCAGTGGCCAGATGGTCCTGGAAGGCGAACAGACCGCACTGACCAGTGGCAATCCGGCAACCGCTGTGAGATTCAGTGGAATTTACGGGCCCTCCCGCCAACAGTTTCTGGAAGCGGTCATCCACGGGCGCATGGACCCGGCTTCCCCGGCCCCGTTCAGCAACCGGATCCATGAAGCTGATGCCGTGGCGGTGGTTTGTCACCTGGTCAATCTGGCGTTGAACGGAAAACCCCTGGACACGTGTTATCTCGCCAGCGATTGCGAGCCAGTCAGGCTGGACGAAGTGGTGGCATGGGTGCGTGAGCAGGTGCCCTGTGCAGCTCCCGTTGCTGACGCCCGCAAAGGTGGCCGCGCAGGCAGCAAGCGCTGCAGTAACAGACGACTGCTGGAGTCGGGGTTCAACTTTCGCTATCCCGATTTCCGGGCGGGTTACCGGGAAATGATTGCCCGGCACAAATAGAAAAGGCGGCCTGCAGGAGGCCGCCTTATCGATTCATGGAAGAGACTGTCAGCTCAGCACCATCACCGCTTCCATTTCTACCGGAACGCCCTTGGGCAGGGCAGCCACACCGACGGCAGCGCGGGCCGGGTATGGCTCCTGGAAGTAGGTAGCCATTATTTCGTTCACCGTGGCGAAGTTGCTCAGGTCCGTCATGTAGATATTGACCTTGACGATGTCCTTCAATTCGCCACCGCTGGCCTCGCACACGGCCTTGAGGTTTTCGAATACCTGACGGGTCTTGGCGGCAAAGTCACCTGCGGCGACCTCCATGGTCTCAGGTACCAGCGGAATCTGCCCGGAGATGTAGACCGTATCGCCCGCCTTGACGGCCTGGGAGTATGTACCGATAGCCTGCGGCGCGTTTTCAGTCTGGATTACGGATTTATTGGTCATGACCTTGGAACCCTCTGTTTCAAAACGCCAATCCTCACCCCTGGGCGGCTAACCTGTCAACAAGCGGAAAGTCGCGACTCGGGCCTGGTGCTCGGGCTTGTTGATAGACAGCTCCCTCAGTGTCTTACACGATTTATATGGGTGACTGCACGGATATTCCGGATACGCCGCATTACCCTGGCCAGGTGCTTGCGCCCGTTCACATGAACCACAAGGCTTACAATACCCAATCTGGCATTTTGCTCTTCTACGTTGATGCGTTCAATGTTGCCGTCTGCCATGGCCACTGCGCTAGCCAGCTCGGCAATCACTCCGCGCTGGCGCTCCAGCTCGACCCGGAGCTCAACCGAAAACTCGTTGGCAATGTCCTTGGCCCACTTCAGATGGGTCAGCCGCGCCCGGCTCTCGTCATCTTCCGGCAGCCGGGAGCACGTATCCGAGTGTATGACCATGCCTTTTCCGGAATCCATGACGCCCACTACCGGGTCCCCCGGAATTGGCTTGCAACAGCTGGCAAAGCGAACCAACAGGCCTTCAGTGCCCCGTATGGTGACAGGACTGTTGTCGGCTTTCTCCATTACGGGTGCCGCTGCGGCATCAGACTCTTCACCCTCAGCGCTGCCACTCACCAGTTGCCGGGCAACCAGGTAGGCCATGCGATTGCCCAGGCCGATATCGCTGATGAGATCGTCGAAGCTGTCCACCTGGTTATGATTGACCACCGCCTGAACCTGATGCTCACTGATTCTGGAAAGACTGGTTCCGAAGCCCTTGAGCGACTTCTTGAGCAGGGTTTTGCCAAGCTCCAGGGACTCGGTGCGTTTCTGGTTCTTGAGCACATGGCGGATGCTGCTGCGCGCTTTACCGGTGACCACAAAACTGAGCCAGGCAGGATTCGGCCGGGCTCCCGGTGCTGTAATGATTTCAACTGTCTGGCCGCTTTGCAGGGGCTGACTCAGGGAGCCCAGCGTGCGGTTGATGCGACAGGCCACACAGGCGTTACCAATATCGGTGTGTATGGCATAGGCGAAATCTACAGGGGTGGCTCCGCTTGGCAACTCCATGATCTTGCCCTTGGGTGTGAACACGTAGATTTCGTCCGGGAACAGATCCACCTTTACGTGCTCGATGAATTCCAGCGAATCGTCCGCCCGCTCCCGCATTTCCATCAGGCCCTTCACCCAGCGATCGACCCGTGACTGGTTAACGCTGGTGACGTTGGAAGGCTCGTTCTTGTACATCCAGTGAGCCGCAATACCATTGTTGGCAATGTGCTCCATCTCCTCGGTGCGGATCTGGATTTCGATATTCACGTGCATGCCGAACAGGGTGGTATGCAGCGACTGGTAGCCATTGGCCTTGGGCATGGCAATGTAATCCTTGAAACGGCCCGGCAGCGGCTTGTAGAGGCTGTGCACAGCGCCAAGGATTCGGTAACAGTCGTCTTCTGTATCGGTAATGATGCGGAAGGCGTACACATCCATGATTTCATGGAAGGACTTCTGCTTGAACTTCATCTTGTTGTAGATGCTGTTCAGGTGTTTTTCCCGGCCCAGGATCCGCCCCGGCAGACTGCGCTCTTCAAGCTTCTCCTGCAACTTGCCCCGGATGTCGTCAATGATCTCCCGGTGACTGCCCCTGAGCTTTGCCACTGCCTTGGAGATGTATTTCGAGCGCATCGGATACAGCGAGGCGAATCCCAGGTCTTCCAGTTCGGTACAGATCGAGTGCATGCCGAGGCGGTTGGCAATCGGAGCGTAGATATCGAGGGTTTCGTTGGCGATGCGCTGGCGTTTCTCATAGGGCATGGGGCCAAGGGTGCGCATGTTATGCAGGCGGTCCGCCAGTTTGACCAGTATCACGCGGATGTCCCGCGCCATGGCCAGGGTCATTTTCTGGAAGTTCTCAGCCTGGGCCTCGGCGCGGGAGCGGAATTCAATCTGGGTCAGTTTACTGACACCGTCCACCAGTTCTGCCACGTCTTCACCAAACTGCTCGGCCAGCGCATCCTTGGGAATGCCGGTGTCTTCAATGACATCGTGGAGCATGGCCGCCATCAGGCTCTGGTGGTCCAGCTTCAGGCCGGCGAGAATATGGGCAACCGCCAGCGGGTGGGTAATGTAACGGTCACCGCTTTTGCGCATCTGCCCTTCATGGGCCTGTTCGGCATAATAGTAGGCTCTTCGCACCTGATTGATGCGATTGGTATCAAGATAGGTACTTAGCTCACTGGCCAGCACATCAACCGTTGCCTCTGCCGACACCGCGCCTCCGTGGGAATACTGAATTTCAGGGATAAAAAAACCCGAATGCATGCATTCGGGTCCTTCCGACGTACGTCCGGTAATGCCTATAGATACACTATAAAACCGCAGTACCAGATTTCAATGCTTTCGACGGGTTAACAGAAAATATTCCCGTCTATCGCACCCTACTCGTCGTCATCCTCAGTGAGAAGATCACGGCTGATCTTGCCTTCGGCAATTTCGCGCAGGGCGATAACGGTTGGCTTATCGTTCTCTTCGGCAACCAGTGGCTCGAAACCCTTGGTTGCGATCTGGCGGGCGCGTTTGGTGGCCAGCATAACCAGCTGGAACCGGTTATCAACGTGTTCAAGGCAATCTTCAACGGTAACTCGTGCCATAACTTCCCCGACAATAGCAATAATGACTGATTTCAGCAGACCGCGTAGTTTAGTCTTCCTGGTTCAATTTGTATACAGGCAAAGCATCGGGATCAACCATCCGACAGCCTGGCCAGCAACCCGGAATGTCGCACCTGCTGGGTCTGCATCCTTAATCGCTGGCTGCGGACAACCGCCAACAGATCGCCCAGGGCGATACTGAAATCGTCGTTGACCACCAGATAGTCGAACTCCAGGGCATGACTGCATTCGTCCGACGCCTCTTTCAGGCGACGCTCCACCACGTCAGGTGCATCGGTACCTCTACCTGTCAGCCGCTCTTCCAGCGCTTCCTGGGATGGCGGCACAATGAAAATACTGACGCAGTCCGGCATCAGCCGGCGGATTTGTTCTGCCCCCTGCCAGTCAATCTCCAGGATGACGTCCTTCCCCCTGGCCAGAGTCTGGTTCACCCAGACCTGAGAGGTACCGTAGTAATTCCCGAAAACATCCGCGTGCTCCAGGAAATCCCCCCGGGCAATCATCGCCTCGAATTCATCGCGGCTGACAAAGTGATAGTTCACACCATCCTGCTCACCCGTACGCATGGGACGGGTGGTGTGTGAAACGGACACGCAAAGCTGTGCGTCCTGTTCGAGCATGGCCGCCACCAGGCTGGTTTTCCCCGCCCCTGATGGTGCGGAAATAACATACAGCGTACCCTGCTCAGCTGCCTGACTCATGGTGCAAAACTCCGAACCCTGACTGGTTTACAGCAGCAGCGTAGCGTCGACCACCACAACTGCAGCAACAAGGCGTGCGATTATACGGCGTTTGCTCGCCTGCCGCACCCGTGCAAGGAGGATGGCAACAGACACTCTGTGAGTTCAGTCGTGCCAAACACTGCGGTTACGCCCCTGATCCTTGGCCAGGTATAGGCGATGGTCTGCGATTTCGAGCAGCCGCCCCATCTCCACCTCGTTATTCCCTGGGATGGCACTGGCAACCCCCATACTGACAGTGACATGGGGCGCGACTTCCGAATGACTGTGGGGAATGGCCAGCGCATTGACGTCGTGGCGTATGCGCTGGGCGACAGCCCGCGCCCCGTCCAGGTCGGTACCGGGAAGGACACACACAAACTCCTCCCCGCCATAGCGCGCCACAATATCGGTGGGACGGGTCAAGGCGCCACTCAACGCCCGGGCCACCGAGCGCAGACAATCATCCCCGATGGCATGGCCGTAGTTGTCGTTGAAGGGCTTGAAATAATCAATATCAATGAAAATCAACGAAAGCGACTGCTTCCGGTCTGCTGCCTGGTACCAGCATTTTTCCAGGAATTCATCGAAGAAACGTCGGTTCGGGATGCCAGTCAGACCATCGATCGTGGATATCTGATGCAACGCGTCCCGTTGATCCAGCCCCTTCTGGAAGGCCTGCATAAGATTGTCCAGCTCCCGTACCAGGCGCCCCAGCTCATCCCGGCGGGAATGCGGGGTATTGGGCCTGGGCCACTTCCCCGGCTGTTTCAGGCTCACGGCGGCAATGGCGCGGTAAATACTCAGCAGGGGCCGGGTGATCAGAAAATGAAACACCAACACTACCAACACGGCAATGCTCAACGCCTCGACAACACCCAGCAGGAACAGACGTCGCCCACGCTGAACATAAGACTCGCCAATCGCTGCTGT
>JAWWAM010000125.1:0-7252 GCA_033721715.1 Marinobacter sp. | reverse complement strand
CTGCTAAGGACGGAACGGGCCGTGCTGGTAATGTCCGGTGCCGATACCTCCGCAGTGGACACAGCGCTGGCGAGCCTGCCTGACGCTGAGCCTGAATCGGAGGAGACGATCAGAATTGTCACCGAATCCGCCATTCTCTCTTCAGCCATGGCCATTATTGGCACGGCAGCGCCGGGAGACCGCCTGGATCTGACGATTTTCTACCTCTCCCACCGCGACCTGTTGCAGGCGCTGAAACAGGCCCATGCTCGGGGCGTGAAAGTGCGGGCTCTTCTTGACGCCAACAACGACGCTTTCGGGATTGCAAAGAGCGGCATTCCCAATCGCCAGGCAGCAATGGAACTCAAAAACGCAGGCATAGCCGTACGCTGGTGCCATACTGAGGGGGAGCAATGCCACACCAAGCTACTGATCCGGCGGGATTACAATGGCAATGCCCAACTGCTGCTGGGGTCCGCCAATTTCACCCGCAGGAACCTGGACGATCTGAATCTTGAGACCAGTGTCCACGTAGGCTCGACAGCACATTCGGAAACAGTACTCAAAGCGGCGGGCTTCTTTGATGAGCAGTGGAATTACGGCCCTGGCGACACGCCGGTAATGAGCCTGCCCTACGAGGCCTGGGCGGATGAATCCAGGTTACGATACTGGCAATACAGGTTGATGGAGGCGACAGGGCTGTCTACGTTTTAAATTTGAAGAGGTGATTTCAATGAATACACCCGACCACTCCCGGCCGATCAGCGAGCGGATCGACTGGCTGATGGAACTGAGCCGAAAGCATTCGGCAAGCTTCTGCAGCGCAGAGAACCACCTGGCCCGCCAACGGTACCTTGCAGAACACAATACGCTGATCATTGCCATGAAGTGCATGGACGGGCGCATTCACCTGCCTTATGTAACCCAGACGCCCCTGGGCATTATCCATCCCTTTCGCAACCTGGGCGGTATTTTTGACCTGGGCTGGCCCTATCTCGGAGATATGCTTGCCGATACCGTACAGGACGCGGTCAACGCCGGCCGGCGGGTGCTCATCATCATCACCTACCACTATTCCAAGGGCGCGACCGAGCGTGGATGCGCCGGTTTCAACTGTGACCGCGATGCGGCCCGAGCGCACGCCTTCAGCATTCGCCGCCAGGTCGAAGTGCTGTTTGGCAGTGGCCACCAGACGGTATATCCCCTGGTTTGTGGCTTCGAAACCGATGAAGACGCCCTGATTCTCCACGGCCGCGACGACCAGAGCCTGGACCTGTCCACAATCTCGCCAGCCGAGGCTGACGGAATCAGTTCACGACTGGCCGCGCTCTATCCCGACATGCCGATTCCGGTACAACGCGACCTCTTGCCACTGGTGCATGGCAACATCGAGCACATCACCGAGATCAGAAAGAGCGACCGGGAACTGAATATAGAACATCGTGAGTGGGTCATCTGTGTCGGACGGGGCTTCGACTTTCTCCATGTTCCCAATGTGGCCCTGATCATCGGTCCCTACAGCCCCGACCTGTCTCATCCCATCCGCCAGGCCGCCGGCATCATCAGAGCCAATATGGAGAGTGGCCGTATACCGGACGATGGGTTTCTTTTGCTCTCTTCCGCTCCTTATCTGGAACCCGGAACCCAGAAAGCGCGTGCTACTCTTAAGTCCGCGTTTCTGTCGGGATTTGCGGCCAATGTTATTGAACAGGATTTCCCCGAATTGGCAGAGCGTATGGTCACCCGTTCAGCTATCCTGAACTGGCCGGAAAGGCGCCTTGACGTACAGCCAGCAATACCGGAGCCGGAATCCGGGAAACGTGGTTCATAAACGAAAGCAAGGAGAAGGGAATGCAGACTATAAGAAAGCACCTGCGGTACGTATCGTTTTTTATGGCCATCATGATGGCTTTTGGCACGGTCTGGGCATCGTCTGCATCAGCAGGGATGGTTGGCACTGGCGAACTGCTGACCGAGCAACGCGCCGATCTTGATCGCCAGTCGCTGCTGGACATGCTTGAGCGCGACGAAGTGAAAGACAAGCTTGCAGATATGGGCGTCAGCCAGGAACAGGTGGAACAACGCATCCAGAACCTGACACCAGCGGAACTGTCGACCTTCGAGCAACAACTGGCGGAAGCCCCGGTTGGTGAAGACGTCGTGGGGATTATCGTTCTTTTCCTGCTGGTCTTTATTGTCACCGACATGTTGTGTGCTACCAATATCTATCCCTTCATTAACTGCATCCGGTAGCGCACCGGCTTCGTGACTATTTCCACCCACCCAGGCCTGCTGCGAATCGTTGTCAGTGTTGCACTGATGACGATTCTGGCGGGCTGCGCCAGCCGCCCCGAGTGGCCGGAAACAGACACCCTGAACCAAGCTGCTGGCGTTGATCAACGTCGAGTGCTCGAGCATGTTCCTTTCTACGCCCAGGAACGCTTTCAGTGTGGCCCTGCCTCCCTGGCCATGATGCTCAACAGCCAGGGCCTGGACACCCATCCGGACGTGCTCAGGGAACTGGTTTATTTGCCAGGTCGCAAGGGCAGCCTGAAAGTGGAACTGGTGGCGGCCGCTCGCGCCCACGGGCAGTTGGTGTATCCGCTGGACGGTTCACTGGAAAGCCTGCTGGAAGAAGTGGCCGCCGGTAACCCCGTGCTGGTAATGCAGAATCTCAGGTTTGGCTGGTGGCCCCAATGGCATTTTGCCGTAGTGATAGGGTTCGATGCCGAAGAGCGGAACATTGTTCTTCATACCGATACCCGTGAACGCCACGAGGAAACCCTGGAAGTGTTCACTGCCACTTGGAACCGCGCAGAAAACTGGGCCGCTGTCATGTTGCCGCCAGACCAGTTGCCGGCAACCGCCGACCCTCTGCGCTACCTGATGTCGGCCAATGACCTGGAGACAACAGGCAGAACCCTTGCAGCAACCACTGCCTATCAGACGGCAGAACAGACCTGGCCAGACCAGCCAGCCGCTATTATGGGACAGGGGAATATCGCCTGGGACCAGGGCGACCCCAAGCTCGCCACGCAGCACTACCTGCGCTTGACGCGAAAGTTTCCCGGTGTGGCTGCGGGCTGGAACAATCTGGCTCACTCACTGGCCGCCCAAGGTTGTGCCTCCGCTGCTAAAACCGCATCCACCTGTGCGGCAGCTATCTCACCTGACCGCTTCGACGGGGCGCCCCCGGAACTACCGGAGCATCCCAGCCAGAGCGCCTGCCCGGTACTGGAATGCCCCTCTTCCGATTAAGCCTTCTGGAAAATTGCCACATCCTTTCCCGGAATCTCCAATAACCAGCCATGGGCGCTGGCCAGCCACTGCATGGTCGTTTGGCGGTAAAATACGATATGAGTCGGGTCACGCCGGTAATGCCAGTTAGCAAATCGCTCATCGTCAGTCTGGAAACAGGTCATCACTCCCAGTAAGCCGCCGGGCACCAGCAGCCTGTCCAACTGACGAAAAATCTCCGCCGGGCTATGCAGATGCTCCACCACTTCCGTGCAGGTAATAAAATCATACTGCTGCGCCAGTGTGGACGTATCCGGATAGTAAAACGGATCGTAGAGCGCCATTTCCATACCCGCTTCCCGCAGCATGACCGCCAGCGCAGGCCCGGGGCCACAACCAAAGTCCAGGCCCCTGGCTCCGGGCTCCAGTCGTTCAAGTAACGGTCCGGTCAGCTTCGCCAGAAAACGGCGATAGCCTTCGTCCCCGGGATCATTGTGATGCAGATCGTAAACTGCCCTCTCCGCTTGCTCATCCAGCCATGCTAACTTATCCATAACCGTTGCTTCACACGTTTCGCAGCGGTGATAGGGCGTGTCATTGATGGTCTGGAACGGCACCAGTGCGGGTGTCTCACAAACCGGGCAACGGGCAGTCAATGGGTGCTTCTCCTGCAAAAACTAACGATTATTTCATTGTCATTTCCGGCCATGAAACCAGAAGCGTGAACGATGAGCAAAATCCGCTCCCGAAACCCTGCCTATACTGGCCCTCATAGTGAACAACTGTACGCCGAAAGCAGCAGTTCTATTTACAGAAGGGTCCCTATCATGGAACGAATGGTGGAAACTTCCAGCCGTATGGCTCTCGAAGTCCCCATTATCTCCGCTCGTTACGCCCGGCAGTTTATACGGTTCATGGAGCGAAGGGGCGTCAGGCGCCACGCCATACTTGGCGATACCGGTATAACCAGCGAACTGCTGGACAACCCGGATGCGTGCCTGTCCATGAGCCAGGTGCTCCAGTTACTGGGCAAGGCCGAATGGTTGATGGGTGACGAACGGGCTGCTTTTCAGTTCGGCCAGCAACTGGACCTCCCGGCCCACGGGCTACTGGGCTTCGCCGTGTTGGGTCAGGAGAACCCGCGCAGGCTGATCAGCATGATTGTGCAGTACCTCCGGGTTGGCCTGCCACTAATGGATATGGACCTCAGCTCTACCGGTTCCACTTTCCGTATCCGCCTGCACGACAACTGGGGCCTGGAAGAGCTTCGCCCCTGCCTGACCAAGATCTACATGGGCAGTATCCACCGCATATCGTCCCAGGTCTGTACGCATTTCTGTTTCGAGTTCGATTTTGAAACCGGGCTGAGTGCCGAACAATGGAACACCGTTGCCAGCGATTGCGAATTTCGCTTCAATGCCCCTGCCAGCCAGGTCACCATGCCCCTTTCCGGGCGACCGATACGCAACGACGAAACCGGGCTTGAGTTCATTCTCGCCAACGCCCGCTCCCGCGAACGGGAACCCTCCGAACAAGCCGATGAAACCGTTATGCAGGTTCGGGAAATGATCATGAGCCAGCCCGGCCGACCGTGCACTATGGATAACCTCGCCCGCCGCCTCGACATGAGCCCTCGTACCCTGCGCCAGCATCTTGCTACTGCGGGAACGTCATTCAGGGAGCTGCGGAACGAGATTCGCCAGAACTTTGCCACCCTGTATCTGACCGACACCGCCGTTCCGCTGGACTCCATTGCCGAAAAGCTGGGGTTCAGCGACCAGGCAGGATTCACCAAGGCCTACCGCTCCTGGACCGGGCACACCCCGGGTGACATTCGCCGGCAGTCGCGAGACCGGAAATAATCCCTTGCCTGTGCCCCCGACCCGGCACAACGAGGATTTGAAGAGCGTCACGAAAACAGAAATTCCCCCGCTTTCTCTCCGCTTTGGACAAAAACCCTGCCGGCCATAGCAATGACCCTGTCCGCCCGCCGGCGGCCTAATACAACAGCGCAGGGGATTAACCTGCTGCGCTTTCATAAAGGGAATGATTGCAAGACCGATACCGCAGTCCTCATCGGTGATTTCTGCATACCCATACAACAAAGACTGAAACCCTAGAGGACGAACTCATGAAACTCAGGAAACCCAACAAAAGCGTCCGCACGCTCGGTACTGCAATAGCAGCCGCGGCGCTGATGACCGGTGGCGGCAATGCCTTTGCCGAACCCGTGTCACTGGAACTGGAATTCACCTGCCCTTTCCCACTGATCGGTGACCAGCCGATTCGCGCCCAGATCAGCGCTGATGTGCCCACCCAGGCAACGGTGGGTGAGCCAACCCCGGAGTTCACCGTAGATGCCATTACCACGGTGAACGAAGATTCCCGGCTCGGCCTTAAACTGGTGGGTTCCGACACTATTGAGGGCACCGCCACCAATGAAACGACGGTGGTCACGCCGAGTCGAGAAATCGACCTGACAGTACCACTGAGCATCCCCCAATCACCCATTCCCGATGAACCCGGCGAATTTACCGTTCCGGCACAGGGCACCTCACCGGCCATTACATTCAACGAAGACGATGTTGGCGAGGCAGTCATCGCCATTGGTGGCCTTACTCTCGATATGATAGCCCGTATTGAAAACGGTGACATTGCGCCAGCGCCCATCGGCGAGTTTACTTCTGCATGTGTCCAGAATCCGGGGCAGGACAATATCCTGCAAACCCTGCAAGTGGTGCCCGACGAGCAGTTTGAGCCCCGCATTGCCGTCAGCCCGGAAAACATCGACTTCGGCAATGTTCAGGCCGGCACCACTGCTGAGGAAGTGGTTACCATTTCCAACACTGGCCAGGCTGAACTTGGCATCAACAGCATCAGCCTCGGTGGCAGCGACGCCTCGGCCTATACTCAGACCAACAGCTGCACAACCGTTGCCGCGGGCGAGAGCTGTGATGTCGCCGTTACCTATATCCCCGATGGCGAAGGGGACCAGAATGCGGTCCTGACCATTGAATCCGGTGATGCCGAGAACCCGGTTGTGGACGTACCACTGACGGGTACCAGCGTACTGGCCCCAGTACCGGAAATCGTTGTAACTCCCGAAGACATCAGCTTCGGCACCGTGAAGCTGGGTGAAACTGCCTCTGCGGAAGTCACCATTTCCAATGAAGGCAATGAATCGCTGATGATCAACGGAATCGATCTCAGCGGCACCAACAGCGGTGATTTCATTCAGACCAACGACTGCACCACCGTCGCGCCTGACGAAAGTTGCACCGTCGCCATCAGCTTTACGCCCTCTGCGGCGGGTAGCCGAACCGCTACTCTGGACATTACCTCCGATGACCCGACCACCCCGGACGTTTCAGTACCACTGAGTGGTCAGGGCGACGATGGCAGCGGTGAAACCCTCGAGGTTCTCCTGGACCTGGCAGGACAAACCGACATCAAGGCCTCCGGCAGTTCACTACCGCTGTCAGGCAGCATCGCAACACAGCTCGAGCTGGCTACCGGCATGTTCGAGGCGGACCTTGCACTGGATCCCACACAGGGACAATTCAAGATTCCACTGCTGTTCAAGAGCCTCACTGCCAATGCCAGGGTGGAGTTCGAACAGGCTGATGTCACCACCGGCACGCTGGTGGACGGCAACCTGACTGCCAACTCTTCACTCTATGTGAAAGTTCCAAAAGTGACGGTTCGCCTGTTCGGCCTGAAAATTCCAGTGGGTGGCGGCAACGACTGCCGCACGGCCGACCCGGTAAGTATCGGCCTGGAATCAGTGGAAGGCACCAACTTCTCGCTGTCTGACGGTGGTGATGTAACCGGCAACTACGACCTGCCACCGCTCGCGAACTGCGGTCCGCTGACCGACGTTCTGAACCAGTTCCTCGCCGGTCCGGACAATGGCATTGATCTGACATTGACCCCGAACCTCTGAGGAAAGTCCGGGAGGTCGTGAAACGGCCTCCCGGAACAATAACAACACCAGGAAGGATGATAACAATGACAAGCCTGAAGAAATCAGCGTTAG
>JAWWAM010000124.1:0-7265 GCA_033721715.1 Marinobacter sp. | reverse complement strand
CGCGTTCCATCTCACGTATGGTGCGGCCAATGTTGAAGGCGCCGCCCCATCCGGTGTCGATGTCTACCAGCAACGGCACGTCGGTAGCGGCGGTAATACGACGGACGTCTTCAACCACATCGTTCATTGAGGTTAGGCCGAGATCCGGCAAACCGTAAGAGGCGTTGGCAACGCCTCCACCTGAGAGATAGATGGCCTGGTGACCCACTTTAGCGGCCATCATGGCGGTGTAGGCGTTGATGGTACCTACAATCTGCAAGGGATGGTTGTCTTTGAGGGCCTGACGGAAGCGGGCGCCTGGGGATGGTTTTCTGGACATGGGGTTGGCCTCTCTATTCTGGTGGATTCTTACTGTCGGGTTACGATCAGATGCTCAGGGTGCCGTTGTGGATCTTTGTTTCTATGTTTTTACGAGCGGCGTTGATATGACGTTTCATCAGGAACTCCGCCAGTTCGCCGTCACGCTGAGCGATGGCTTCTGCGATTCTTCGATGCTCTTCCAAAGCCATATGGGGCCGGCCGGAGGATGTGCTCAGGCGGTATCGGTACATCCGGACCATATAGTAAAGATCACCCAACAGCATTTGCGCGAGTTTTGTGTTGCGGCTGCCGGTGGCGATGCGGTGATGAAAGTCGTAATCGCCTTCGGCCTGATAGTAAGCCTGCCCCTGAGCCTGTTCGATCATTTTTTCGTGGCTGTCCAGGGTTGCCTGGAGGTCTGCGATTTCGTCGTCGGTCATCCGTTCGGCGGCCTGTCTTGCCGCCAGGCCCTCCATGGTTTCGCGGATGCGGTAGAGCTCCATGAGCTCCTCGGCGCTGACTGACACCACTTTCACTCCGGCATGGGGCCGGCGGACCAGCAAACCCCGGGATTCGAGGCGGCCAAGTGCCTCTCGAAGCGGGCCGCGGGTGAGATTGAAGCGGGAGCAGAGTTCTACTTCACCAATTTTCTCGCCAGGAACGAGATCGCCTTTCACGATTGCTGTTTGCAGACAATCGAAGGCTTCATCAGCGCGGGTGTAGGTTTGAATGGCAGCTTCGGACATATTTTGTCAACAATAGTGACTGTAATGGTCCGAAATTTACGCCCAAGTGATCATATTGTCAACAATCTATAGACTAAAGAATGCTCAGTTGTTGACATGTTGTCTTTATTTCCCCAGTAACTCGCCTACCGGTTTCAGCTTGGCAACGTGGTCACACAGGGTTTTGATGATCATCAGCAGTGGCGTTGCTATAACAAGCCCTATCGGGCCCCAGAGCCAGCCCCAGAACAGCAGGCCAATGAAGATAGCTATTTCGTTGAGGCTGGAGACACGGCTGGTGAGCATGGGCAGCAGAAGATTACCCTGAATACTGGTGATCACCAGCGACACAACGGCGACGAGAGCCGCCATATCGAGAGCTCCGAACTGGATGAACGCGGCCATGCCAGCGCCGATGAAGACAAGAAACGGACCCAGGTAAGGTACGGCGCTCGCCAGCCCCGCAACGACTCCCCAGAATATGGCCTGCTCCACTCCGATCAGGAAGAACGACAGCCAGGTGAAGAAACCCACAAACAGCGCTGACAGAAACATCACAAACAGAAAGCGCCGAACCTGGAAATGGAACTCATTCATGATTCGCGCAGCGTTGCGCATGCTGCTGAAAGAAGGCCCCGAGAGTTTGACTGCTTTGCGTTTGTAAAGCCTCCCTGCTGCAAGCATGAAATACACCAGTAGCAGCGCAGAAAAACCCTGGGAGACTACTACCACTATTGCTGACGACTCCTGCATCAGGAAATCCCTGATCTTGAAAGGATCATCCACAACCTTGACCCGCATTACCTCTGGCTGATCTGTCTCTTCATCCTCTTCCCTGGTGCTGTCCTCGATCTTCTTGGCCACCGTCTGGGCTTTTTCCATAACGCCTTCTTCTTCAGGCGCTGAGCGCGCTTCACCGCGTTGGAACTGCTCGATCGCCAGGGGCGCTTTGTCGAGCATAGCCATGGTTTCCCGATGCAGGGGGATGCTCGAAGCCGCAATAGTGGCCACCACAACGGTCAGCACCAGCGCTGCGCCAAGGGGGCGAGGTACCCGGAACCTCGCCACCACGGAGACCAATGGGTCCAGGGCGTAACTAATGATAATGGCCACCACTACGGGTAGCAGCACTGCCTGAGCCCAGGAAATGAAGTACACAACCACAACGCTGGTCAGGACAATTATTGCAGCACCGCGGAGATTGATCCCCCGTATAACAGCTTCGCCCTCCTTGCCCCTTTCCGCCTTTTCCATGGCTACCCCCTCTCGTGCTCAGGTGGCGGCGTGTACTGGTACAGCCATGTTTCTGTCAGCACCTGGTCACCCAGTTTCAACTGCAACCGCAGGTCGATCGGCTCAAGAGAGTCATCAGGAACGAGATCAAACATGGCCCGGTAGCCATCGATGGAAGCCAGAGGGCGGGCCGAGGTAATTTCTACCCGGCCGCGGCTGGCGGTAATGACAGGCTCAACCTCTGCATCGTCGGCAAGCAAAGGCAGGGAGCCACCGGCGAAGTCCACAGCAAACCGCCATGAAAAGTACTCTCTTTTCTGGCCGACAACGCCCCCGAGCCCGGTACGGGTTGCCTGCACCGTCGCCAATTGGACAGGCTGCTTCGGTGGCTCTGCACCCCAGCTCAGAGTATAGGAATACAGATATTCATTACCCGGCTCCAGCGGCTCTTGCGGATTCCAGAAGGCGACGATGTTGTCGAAGGTTTCGTCTTTAGTGGGAATTTCCACCAGCATTATACTGCCGCTACCCCACTCCCCGTGGGGAGTTATCCAGGCACTCGGGCGCCTGTCATAGAACACTCCGTCATCCTGGTAACGGGCAAAATCTCGGTCGCGCTGGAGTAAACCGAAGCCTTTCGGATTTTTGTCGACAAAACTGTTCACCTGGAGTGATCGCGGGTTCACCAACGGCCGCCACAGCCACTCGCCCTGCCCGTTATGAACCGACAACCCGTCAGAGTCGTGGATTTCCGGCCGCCAGTCGTAGGCCATTCGGCGATCGTTCTCACCGGTCTGGTACATACTGGTCAGGGGCGCCATACCAACCCGCTCCATGGTTTTGCGCGGATACAGCGCCACGTCTACGTTCATCACCATGTTTCGCCCAGGGCTCATGGTGAAGGCGTAGGCTCCTGTCGTGCTCGGGGAATCCAACAATGCGTACACCACCATTTGATGGCTACCGGGGGCCGGCTTTTCCAGCCAGAACGCGGTGAACTGGGGGAATTCCTCGCCACGATTGAGGCCGGTGTCGATAGCCAGCCCCCTTGCGGACAAGCCATATTGCATATCAGAGCCCACCGCACGGAAGTAACTCGCGCCGAGAAACGCCACCAGGTCCCTTTCGTAATCGGTATGGAAGTGCACGCGAAAGCCGGCGTAACCAAGATCTTCAGGCAGTGTGCCGAGCGGCTCCTCTCCTTCGTATTCAAAATATTCCGGCTTGTAGGCCAGCTCCCGGGCCTGACCGTTCTCGACCTCGTGAATACGCACCGGAGACCTGAAATACAGGCCGAGATGAAACAGCTGAACCTGGAAGGCGTTATCGTCGTTGCGCCAGAGAGCTTGCTCCGAACGAAAACGGATTGCCTGATAGTCGTCCCACGACAACTGCTTGAGAGAACCCGGCAAACTCCCTTCCTCCGATTTCCAGGGCTGCCCTGCCAGAGTTCTGGCGTGCCCCTTAAGCCAGGCATAGCTGAACGGTTGCGCATCGCCCAGCGAATCGGCCAGTGCCTGCCGGCTGAAAATCAGGGAGGACAGTGGCAATGCCTGCATCCCTGCAAGTGCAACGAAGGTTTTGATCAGTTCCCGTCGGTCCATGGTGTGCTCCGTTTTCGTCCTTTTCTGCTTAACGTAGTAATCCGCCGGCCCCAGAAACTGTCGGGAGGCGCCTGCCAGGCAAGCCGGTGGAGGTCCGCCACGGACTGCCTGTCCCGAAATAACTGGCTGAGTTCGCTGCGAGAGAGAGTGCCGGGACCGTCTGCACCACAACGCTCCACGAGCGGCTCCAGCAGTTTCGCTCTTCTGGCCAGGCGGATATTGCGTGCCAAAGCCTGATGAAGCCGATTCAGACTCGGTCGGATCACCGCTTGCTCCACAGCGGTCAGCATGAGGTCGGCACCACTGTCATTCCGTGCAGCGCGGGCGTCGTCCAGCACCTGCACCGGCGTACGCTCTTCCGGTATCAACAGCATACCGCGCTTACGCAGGGCTTGACCTACCCCCACACGACTCAGCCATACCGACGTGGGGGCTGCCAGCACCAGCGGGATGGCAACCGGTAAAGACCAGAGGAAAAACATGGGGTCCAGGGTCCAGGCAAAGGCAGACCAGGCTGCGGCCACCACCATTCCGGGTAACTGCGTCACAAAGGCCTCGCGCCAGGTCGTCTCCTGTGTGCGGTTCTGGCCAGCCCAGGTGAGAGAGAGGTTCAGCAAGGCGCCAAGAACATAACGGCTGTGGGCCATCATCCGTACCGGTGCGAGCAGTACGGAGACCAAAATCTCGGACATCACGCTGAGGAAAAGCCTCCATACTCCCCCGAACTGCCTGGCAGTACCGTGAATAACTGCGTCGAGAATCGCCAGAAATTTAGGGATAAACAGCAGCGACAAGGTACTTAACGCGAGGCCCAATGCCCACTCCGGTCGCCATTCGGGCCAGAGCGGGAACAACCCCTGGTGCCCCTCAGGGAAATAATCAATGCTGGCGACGGTCATCTGAACCGCTTCTACCGTAGTAAGAATCAGAAAAGCCAGCCACAGGGGCGAAGCCAGATAGGCCATAACACCGTTCAGTAACGCCATTCGGTGGGCCAGGCGAAGCCGGCGCTCAAACAGCAGAATCCAAAGATGCTGGAGATTGCCCCGGGACCAGCGATTGTCACGGGATAACTCGTCTGAAAGCGTAGGGGGTGACTCTTCAAAACTGTTGCCAAGGCCGGGTTCCAGCCACACTTCGTGCCCCGCCCTGCCCATATAGGCTGCCTCTACGAAGTCATGGCTCATGATGGGACCGCGGAAGAGACCGAACCCCCGCAGTTTGCGCAGGCCACAGTGGTCCATGAAAGGTTTGATGCGGATAATCGCGTTGTGCCCCCAGAACGCCGCATCGCCCATCTGTATCGCGGCCAGGCCGGTAGCGAACAAGGTGGAATACAGGCGGTTGGCGAACTGCTGCACTCTGGCAAACAGCGACTGGCCATTGATGATGGAAGGTGCGGTCTGGAGTATGCCAACATTGGGCTCCCGCTCCATCAGCTGCACCATTCGCACTATGGTATCTGCACTGAGCAGGCTGTCGGCATCAAGGACTACCATGTAGCGGTAACGGCGACCCCAGCGGCGCAGAAAATCCGCAACATTGCCGCTCTTGAAGTTGAGGTTCACCCGCCGGCGACGGTAAAACAGCCGCCCCTCTGCCCCGAGCTCCTGACACAGGCGATACCAGGTAGCCTGCTCTTCGAGCCACACATTCGGATCACGACTGTCTGAGAGAATATGGAACTCGAACTGATCCAGCTGACCGGAGCGTTCCAGGTCCTGATACACCGCCTTGAGCCCGCTGAGTGTCCAGTGTACTGGCTCATGGTAGACCGGCATGATGATGGCCGTTCTGGCTAACGGCGTGGTCTCCAGCACCTCAGCCGGATGCCGCTTCAACAGGCTGTAGCGGTCTCCTCCGAGAAGACGCAGCACAAAGCCCAGGATCGCGGTCCAGAAGCCCACCGCGATCCACATATACAGCAGGGCGAACAGGACCAACAGCCCCAGTTCCACCAGGGTTCCGCCATGGTAAGGCAGAACCCAGAGAAGAAAGTAACACGCGATGAGGGTTTGCCCCACGACGAAGAGGGTCATCAGAAGACGCCTGACGGTAGCTACCCTCCGCCAACTGCCGGAACGTCTCCGAGCCAGCACTTCTGCTGCATCAGCCATGTCAGTCATACCCGATGCAACCACGTTTCAACGGTGGGCTGGACGCCGGAATGATTTCACGAGGACGCTCAAAGTAGTCGGGAATACTTGAGACACATCGGGCGGGCAGGTCCGGGCCCGCGCCTTCAGCGAGTGCAGAATCAACAAGACGAAGGGCCTGCCTACAGGTTTCTGTTGTGAGTACAACACCCTCATCGCCCAGATAAGCCAGCACTCGTTCCAATGCTTGTTGGCAAGGGATGTCCGGCATGCTCAAAGCCCCCGTCATGATTCACCCTTGCGGTTCCTGGCAGCCTCGGACAGCGAATAACTCCAGACTTCCGTCAGGGGTTCTTCGTCGAGCAGCAGCTGGCCGCGAAAAACGGGGTCTGGCCCCCTTCCGGGACGGACCAGCATTGACAGACGCCAATTGTTGTCTGCCTCAATATATTCCACATAGTGCTCAATGATTTCGGCGCCTTCGCTACCACCTCCCTCGCTGACCTTGCTCACCACCGCTGCATCGGATTCGAGTTCTTCCAGCGAACCACCGGCAAAGTCCACGATGATGCGGTAGGCGTTCTCCACATTACCGCCTCCGGCCCGGTTGCCATCGCCGACGAAGGTTTTTACCACTCGCCCCATGTCCTGGCCCGCAACGTCCTTGCCCCCAAAGCTGAGGGTATAGTCCAGTTTTCGGTGGTCTCCCTCGCTTGCGCCTCCTTTGGGCTTCCAGAATGCGACGATATTGTCGTTGGTTTCCGAGTTGGTGGGGATCTCTACCAGTACCACTTCCCCGCCGGACCAGCCAGGCCGGGGTGATACCCAGGCACTGGGCCGCAAATCATAGCGGGCACCGGCATCCTCGAACTGGTGAAACTCGGTGTCTCTCTGCATCAGGCCAAAGCCGCCCAGGCGATCAACCTGCAGGAAACTGAGCTTGAGGCGATCAGGATTGATCAGTGGCCGCCATAGCCACTCACCCCTGCCTGCATCGTGAATCAGCAAGCCATCAGAGTCGTGAACCTGGGGCCGCCACTCCCCGGGCGGCTGGCCGGTATTCTCACCGTAATAGAACATGGAGGTGAGTGGTGCGAGGCCCGGCTGCTCGACGTCGTTACGGAAAAACAGCTCCGCACTGACATTCACCCGCGTGATTTCCCCAGGCTGTATGTCAAAACGATAGGCACCGGCAACACTGGGCCCATTCAGCAATCCGTATACCCGTATACGATCACTGCTACCGCCGGGCCGCTCAAGCCAGAATTCAATAAATGAGGGGAACTCTTCACCAGAAGGAAGGCCGG
>JAWWAM010000123.1:0-7270 GCA_033721715.1 Marinobacter sp. | reverse complement strand
GCCCTGTTCCTCCAGCGGCTGGATCAGCTCAAGTATGCCGCCGATGTCCTCCACCCTGGCCTGGCGGATCTGCTCGTAATTATCACTGCTGACCAGCGTACCGGAGCCGTCACGGGTAAAGAGCTCTTCCAACAACGCACCATCGTCGGCGTAGCTGATGATATGGGCACGTCGCACGCCCCTCACGCAGGCATCGCAGGCCGCACGCAGCAGATCCCCGTCATGGCCCTGCACCATGCCGGCAGCCAGCCGCTCAGAAGCCTGCCGGGCAGACAACTCCCGCATCAGCTGGCCATCTTCGTCCAGCAGCCCCTGGTTTTCGGTATACATAATCAACTTTTCTGCCTGCAGGGCAGCGGCTACCTGGCCTCCAACATCTTCATAAGAGAGGTTGAACGCATCCCCCGTAGGGGAATAACCGAGCGGCGGCAACAGCACAATGTGGCCTAGCTCCAGCAGCTTCTCGATACCCGCCACATCCACCCGACGCACCCGGCCTGTATGACCAAAATCGATCCCGTCAAGCACGCCCACCGGCCTTGCCGTGACGTAATTGCCGCTGCTGACCCGAATCCGCGCATTATGCATGGGCGAATTCACCAGCCCCATGGAGAGCCGGCTTTCCAGAAACGCCCGCAAACCACCGATTGCCTCCAGCACCAATGGTAATTGCTGCTCTGGCGTTACCCGCAACCCACGGTGAAAGCTGGACTCCTCACTGGCGTTATCCAGGCGCGTTTGAATCTGTGGCCTGGCGCCAAACGCCACCACCAGCTTGATACCCAAACTGCTGAGCAATGCTATGTCATGGATGATATTGATCAGGTTGCCATGAGCAATCGCATCGCCACCTATCGTCAGCACCACCGTGCGGCCACGGTGGGCATTGATGTAGGGCGATGAGTGGCGGAATCCATGCAACCATTCGTTCGATTTCAAGCTCTTCTCCTAAAATCCTTGTTCGCGGAAGGCGTACTCTCAAGCCCGGTGAGCAGTGGCAGAGGGCCTTTCCAAAACCGTGGAGCGCCAGGGATGGCGCGACCGAGCCCTACAGGGACGTATTTACGGGCGTGTTTTGGAAAGGCCCTCTGCCACTGCTCCTGCACCGGTTCGAAATAGCCCCCTCAAAAGTCTACAGGCAGAACTCTTTGATTAGTCCCTTGAGGATCCTTACAGCCGGGTCTAGTTGTGACAGCTCCAGAAACTCGTCCGGTTGGTGGGCCTGGTCGATATAGCCGGGGCCCATGACCAGGGTTTCCAGTCCCAGTTTCTGTAACCAGGGGGCTTCAGTGGCAAAAGCTACCGCCTCTGCCGTGTAGCCTGTGAGTTTTTCGCAAGCGCGAACCAGTTGGGCATCGGCCGGGGTTTCGAATGGAGGTACGCCGTCGAATAGCGGCTCGAATTCCATTGAAAGCTCACGCTTTTTCGCCAGAGGCTGCAACCTGTGGAGTATTTCCTGGCGCAGCGCATTCATATCCATTCCCGGCAGCGGCCGCAGGTCGAAGTGCAATTCACAACGGCCACAAATGCGGTTGGGGTTGTCGCCGCCGTGAATGCAGCCCAGGTTCATAGTGGGCACCTGGACCTTGAAATTGGGGTTGCTGTATTTCGCCTGCCAACCTGAACGCATGGCCAGAAGCTCGCCCAGCGCTTCGTGCATGCCCTCCATGGCATTTCGGCCCAGGGAGGGGTCTGACGAATGGCCGGACTGGCCTTCGAATACCAGCCGCTCCATCATGATGCCCTTGTGCATACGCACGGGCCTGAGGCCGGTGGGCTCGCCAATGACCGCGTAGCGGGCCTTGGGGCGGCCAGCTTCGGCGAGCGCGCGGGCGCCGTTCATGGAGCTTTCTTCGTCGGCAGTGGCAAGGATGATCAGCGGCTGCTTCAGTTCCTCACCCACAAAGGCCCGCGCCGCTTCGATGGCCAGCGGGAAAAAGCCTTTCATGTCGCAGGTGCCCAGACCGTACCAGCGGTCGTCCCGCTCGGTCAGGGTAAACGGGTCACTCTGCCAGCGCTTGTCGTCGAAAGGCACCGTATCCGTATGGCCGGAAAGCACCAGGCCGCCGGGCCCGCTGCCGAGGGTGGCGATCATGTTGTATTTGCCGGGCATGCCCGGCACTTCAAGCAGCTCGACGTCAAAGCCCATGGGCTCCAGCCATTCGGCCAGGGTGCGCACCACCGGCTCGTTGCTCTGGTCCCATTCTGCAGAGGCACTGCTGATCGAGGGTTGAGAGATCAGCCTCGTCAGCATCTCGCGAACGCCGGGCAGATGTTGTGTGGATCCGGACATAAACAGTACTCCGCCCCGTTTCGGGGCTAGCGGGCCTGGCCCCGACGCCAGACCTCGAAAGTTGCAATCAGCCGAGTGGCAATGGGGTAGGCAACCTCGCCACCATCCATCAGCCGCGCGATTTCCATCCGCGAGTCACCTACGCTCACCAGCCTGCCTTCTACAACGTTACCATTCTCCAGGGTGACTCTCACCGTCTGTCCAATCCAGGAGTCGGCATTCTCCCTGTCGGCAGAATTCCAGCCGGCGACCATATCCGCGCGGCCATCACCACTGCCACCTGGTACAACCGGCTCGAGCATGACTTCCGGCCGCTCCGGCACTTCAGGCTCCACGCTGGTCAGATAGACGTCCGGCACTTCAGAACGATTATATCGGACGTTCAGGGTCTCCCCTGCCGCTTCCTCTTCCTCTCGAACAGGCACCCCCCAAACCGGGGCCGACGGGTTCAGCTCCAGAGTCAGCTCACCACCTTCGGTCAGCCACTGCCGGTAGAGCGCCAGTAACTGGTCGCTGGCACTGAAGCCACGGGCTTTCAGCCCATTGCTGAAGGCGTCCATAACAATGCTTGTCCATTCGTCGGTTTCCACTGCGGATTCCCGGGAACAGTAGGCCGCCACCCGACGCATCAGGCCGCCGTCCCGCAGCGTCACTGTCATCGCTGAGGTGGTGGAGTCCATAAGCCCCGGAAAATCCAGCGGGTTGATCCTCGCGCCGGGCCAGTCGATTTCCACGCTGCCGGTATCGACGGTGGTCAGTTCGCCATAAACACCGCCGGCACGCTGGGCAACGAGAACCTCACCAGACACATCGGAAACCCCGAGCCTGAGCAGATCACCGCTCCCGAGTTGCTGGCGATGATCAGGACCGCAAACCGGAGAAAACAGGGAGGGGGTCCTGTCACTGCCATCAGTAACCCAGTTGGGGAACATGTTGCTGTCCAGCATCAGGCGCAGATTTTCAGCTTGCAGGGACCACTTGCCGGGGAGGTCCACGGGGTCCAGCAAAGCGGTCAGCAACGCCAGGGGGGAGCCGGCATCAAACGCCAGACGATCGAACGCCACAGGTCTGGTCAGGCGGAAGTCCTGATAACTGCCATTACCCAGTACCAGCCGGCCTTCAATGCCGGAACGGATCTCGCCCCGATCAATCACCCCCACTTCTTCAAACGCCTTGCGGGCCTCGGCCAGCCTCTGGTCCGCCAGCCACCAGACCGCGCCCTTGAATGACAGGTAGCCAATCAGGGCCAGAACAACCAGAAAGGTGAGCAGGCGCTTCATCAATCGTTCCTCTCGGGGAGTCAGTTACGGGAAATCAGCGTACCCACACCTTCATCCGTGAAGATTTCCAGCAACGTGGCATGGGCCACACGGCCGTCGATGATATGGGCGGTACGCACGCCGTTTTCCACCGCGTCCAGGGCGCAGCGAATCTTCGGCAGCATGCCCCCGTGGATGGTGCCGTCCTCGATCAGCTCGTTGACCTGTTTCACGGTCAAACCGGTCAGTACCTTACCTTCCTTGCTCTTGAGCCCCGAAACATTGGTCAGCAGAATCAGCTTCTCCGCTTTCATGGCCTCGGCCACCTTGCCGGCCACCAGATCCGCGTTGATGTTATAAGATGCGCCGTCAGGGCCAACGCCAATGGGTGCAATCACCGGAATCACATTGCTACGGGTGAGCATTTCGATCACTTCAACATTCACGCTGGCCACTTCGCCCACATGGCCAATATCAATGATTTCCGGGCGCTCCAGCTCGGGGGAGCGGTTGACGACTTCCAGCTTGCGGGCCCGGATCAGGTTGGCGTCCTTACCCGTCAGGCCCACGGCGGTACCACCATGAGAGTTGATCAGAGACACAATCTGTTTGTTGACCTGACCACCCAGAACCATTTCCACCACATCCATGGTCTGGCTGTCGGTGACCCGCATGCCGTTCACGAAGTTGGACTTGATGTTGAGGCGCTCCAGCAACTCGCCAATCTGTGGGCCACCACCGTGAACCACAATGGGATTGATACCCACCAGTTTCATCAACACCACATCCCGGGCGAAGCTGCTTTTCAGTTCCTCATTTTCCATGGCGTTGCCGCCGTATTTGATCACCACGGTTTTCCCGGTAAACCGCTGAATATAGGGCAGGCCCTTACTCAGTACGGCTGAGACCTGCATTGCTGTTTCACGATCCAGAGCCATTCACATTGCCTTGTTGGTCAGAATTCTCATCATTGGGTTTACGATTATTCCAGAGCCGTCAGAAATCCGCGACAAGATCCGGCGCCACTTTCTGCAGCTGTTCCCGGAAAACAGCCTTGATGCGCTCCAGCGCCTCTTCCGTCTCGGCCTCGAAGCGAAGCACCAGCGCCGGGGTGGTATTGGAAGCACGGCACAAACCCCAGCCATCGGTGTATTCCACACGAAGGCCGTCGATGGTGCTGATGTTTGCCTCACCAAAGTTGGCTTCTTTGCCCAGGCGCTCCATCAACGGGAACTTGGCCTCTTCCGGCACTGCTACGCTCAGCTCCGGCGTACTGATATCTTCGGGGAAATCCTCGAACACCTCGTCGCAATGACGATCCTCGATACCCAGGATTTCCAGCAGCCTGGCGGCGGAATACAGGCCATCGTCAAAGCCCAACCAGCGCTCGCCGAAGAAAATATGACCGCTCATCTCTCCGGCCAACAGCGCACCGGTCTCCTTCATTTTCGCTTTCATGAGGGAGTGGCCGGATTTCCACATGACGGGCCGCCCACCCGCCTCGGAAATCACCGCGGCAAGACGGCGGCTGCATTTCACGTCATAAAGCACATCGGCACCCGGGTTACGTGAAACCACGTCCCTGGCAAAGAGCATCAGCAGGCGGTCGGGCCAGATGATCTTGCCGGTGTTGGTCACCACACCGAGGCGGTCACCATCACCGTCGAAGGCCAGGCCAATGTCTGCTCGTTCGGCTTTCACCCGCTCGATCAAATCCGCAAGATTTTCGGGCTTGCCAGGGTCCGGGTGGTGGTTGGGGAAGTTGCCGTCCACTTCGCAGTATAGTGAGATCACCTCGCAGCCCAGTTCCTCGATCAACAATGGCCCCAGCTCGCCAGCGATACCATTGCCGGCATCCAGAACGACCTTGAGGGGCGCTGCAACCGCAATGTCGCCAACAATGCGGTCCAGGTAGGCCCGACGCACATCTTCCGAGGACTGGCCGCCATGACCGCTGGCGAAATCACCGGTACGGATACGCTGTAACAGTTTCTGGATGGCGTCACCAGAAAGGGTTTCACCCCCAAGCATGATTTTGAGCCCGTTATAGTTGGCGGGATTGTGGCTTCCAGTGACCATGACCCCGGAGCCGGTACCCAGTTCATGGGTTGCAAAATAGAGCACGGGGGTGGGCACAGCGCCCACATGAATAACGTTGCACCCGGTCGCCATGACGCCCCTGGCCAGGGCATCGGCCAATTCCGGGCTGGAATGACGACCATCGTAGCCAATACACAGACTGTCCCTACCGCGCGCCAAGGCCTCGCTGCCAATGGCGCGACCGATCACCGTCACAATATCGGGGGTGAGGGTTTCGCCAACAATGCCGCGGATGTCGTAGGCCCGGAAAATGGTGTCCGAAACCTCTGCTTCGGGCAGAGCCACCTCCTCAACGTCCGGCGTATCGTCCGTGCCACCGGAACCGCCAAATCCGAGCACATCGTCGTCCCCATCCAGCATATCGATGTCGAGCATATCCTTGTCCTGGAACAGCGGCTCGTCGGCGGCGGGCTTTGGCGCCTGTCCGCCGCTGGCCGGCTTCGGGCGCGCTGATTCGCCAGCCTTGGCAACGCGCTTCTCCACCATCTGTGAAAGCCGGTGAAGCACTTCAGCCGTCGACGCCACCATATCCCACTTCAGTGTGGGCGGCTTGATTCTTTCTCCACCAAACACCTTGTGGGCCCACTGGATCAACGCGGTCACATCCTGCCGCAGACCTCTCTGGGCATTGCCCAGCAGCAGCCAGACAACAATCGCCGCAATCAACGCAGGAACCAATGTCAGGATGATGGCCAACGTGCTGTTGAAAAGCGGGGCCGGTGACGACGCAGGGCGGTACTGAAGCTCCCAGTCCGGGTTGGTCAGGTCACGTGTCTGAACAGGGCCACTCCCACTCCCCTGGCTCACAATGGTGCGATTTGCGCCGTTAACGGACTGGATCAGGGAGAACTGCCCCCCCAGTGTCTGGTTGACTCCGGACATCAGTGGTTGCAACGGCGTGGTGCTGAAAACCACCAGTACACTGCCGGCAACCGCACGGCTCTGGGGGTTGCGGACCGGGGCGGCCATCTGCAGATACCATTGTCCGTCCCGCGGAAAGGCATCCGGGTAGAGCCTCTGGCCGGTTTCAGCCCGCCGCGCCAGGTCCAGACCGGCAAAGCCCAGGGTAGGCTCGCTGGCACTGCGGGGAATCTCCCCGTAAGGGAACAGGTAGACCGCTTCAACCTCCGGCAAGGTACCGGCAAGATCCGAGGCAGCCTCTTCAATGGGGGCCTCGCCACGAAGCGCAGCCCGGACATGATCCTGGGCAGCTATACCCTCTACCGCAGCCTGAAGCAGCGAAAGCTGTTGGTTAATCCTGATCGCAGCCGTATCAGCCTCCAGAGCGGCCTGCATTTCATAACGGCGGGCTTCGGAAGGTGCGGCCAACAGGAAGTAGAGCAGCGCAGCTGATATTGCGCCGGCTATGACAACAACCAGAGCCTGGGTGACAGAAACAGAACTCAGCCGCTTATGACTCGGGCCAGTGGTCGATTTTTTGTCTTTGCTCTGTTTTTTTGCCTGTTTCCTGTCTGGATTCTTCTCAGGTGCGGCCTCGTCAGAGTTCTTCTTTTTGCCAAGCTTCATAGTCCATCCTGCTGGTGTTATTTTCGCCCGGATTCTTCATTTATCAGGGAAGTATAGCCCCTGAATACGGTTCTGCGCGTGCAAGCTCAGT
>JAWWAM010000122.1:0-7270 GCA_033721715.1 Marinobacter sp. | reverse complement strand
GGGCAGCATCTGTCTGCGCAAATGGTTTGTCTACAGTGATCGACTCGAGCGGCGGATCGGTACCGACCTGGTTCGCCATGACGCCTACAATGCTCAGCAGATGCTGGGCATGTTTCTGCACAATCGGTGTGATTACACCGTCATGAATGAAATGGAGTTCCGGTTTCTGGCACTGCTGGTGAAAGTCGATCCGGACCGTTTCAGCACGGGACTGATCGACGCCGAATGGCCGGTCTATCTCGGTATCCTCAAAACCGAAACGGCTCTGATTGAAGCGGCGGAAGCTTTTTTCGCTACCCACACTGTTGATGTGGAGGCTATGCTACCCGAGCTGCCCCCGCCGGACCGGCACGTCTCGATTCAGCCGGACAGGTAGGGCAACTTGCGGCCAAAGATCCATTCCCCAGGCACTCAAACAGTTTGATCCGTGGCATGAGAAACAAGGCGATTATTTGCAGCCAACCGTTTTAATTGCATCGGTTCCCGTAAACAGGGCACCATCGAATGTCTCGCCGGTTAAGCTTGCTTCAGTATCACCGCAAACAATCCCTGTTTGCTGAGTTTTGAAGTGCATCATCATATCAATGAAGCCATCGCCATTGACGTCCTCGACATGGCCATCGTGGGCAGTTGGTGCATCTGCCGGGCCAAACCGAACCGTCGAGACATCGACTTGCGTTGCGTCGAAGTCAATCGATCCCAAAACCGCTACCGGAGTTACTCCCTTGCTGCCGGGATTTACGGGATTTGTATTGCTGCCAGGTTTGATGTCGATGTCGAATACTGTTGCAAATGTCACCATCCAGAGTGTGGCATGTATCTGCCCCGTTGCGGTCTCACTTTCGCCTACGATTTGACCGGCAGAATTGATCCCAAAGGCACTACTGTGATCACCACCTAATGTGCCTAATGATTGCATTCCAAAATCGGCATGCCAGACGAAAGCAACGGTTTCTCCCGTGGCTGTCTCACTGCTACCCACGATTGTTGTTTCATCGTTAATATCGTGCGCTACACTATTCTCGCCCCCAAGTGTTCCCAGATCCTGCACGGTAGCTGGAGTGTGCCATAGCGTTGCATGATAACGAACGGGTGGCGCAAGTAGGCCGCGTCCCACCACTTCCCCCAATTCATTAATCCCGTAGGCATCTTCATCAACGCCATCAGGCTGCAGTGGCACTAGTGGTTCAAGAACGCCAGCTTGCCAGCGAAATCCCACTGCACCGGAAAGTAAGGTTCCAGCAGCTTGCCCCGCATTGTTGATATCGAATGCTATTGCTGGTGAAAATGGCCCAGGATCGGTGATGCGGACGGTAGGCGGGAACGGTGGGTAAGTCGGCACGCCAGATAAATCCCATACCACACCTGCGAGATCAATGTTGCCCGCTATTAATCCGCTGTTATTGATTCCGCGCGCGAAACTCGTGGAATTGATGTCGTCTTCAGGGGGGAATGCACCTAAATCTTGCATCACGCCTCCCTGCCACTTAAAGCCATGGGTAACCAGGTCTCCAGTAATCGGGTTTAACAGATTTGAAAACCCAACCACCTGGTCAAGATCGTTAATCCCGGTTGCTCGGCTAAAGTCCCCTCCAGGTAGTGTGCCGAGGTCGCTCATTACCCCGCCCGAACGAAAGAACGCGTGGGTTTCGCCAGAGAGGACTTCACTACTGCCTACAATATTGCCTGCATCATTAATATCCCGGGCAGTGCTGGTGGCCCCGCCCGATAATGTGCCCAAATCGATTGCTTGTATGTTGGTTATTGCTATTTCTGCCCGAGCCAGGCTCGTTCCTGTAAATGCTGGAAGCATCAGCACCAGGAAAGTAAATTTGAAATATTTCATGCTATCCCCCACCAGTCTGCGAGTGGACTGGCAGGTGCACCAAATCAGAAGAACGTCCTGTCAGTCTGTGTAATTGAGTACAACCTCAACTGAGAATAGTCAGCTCATTCTCTAAAATCTAATACTTCATCAGAATGGCAGCTGGGCGATAAGGAAAGTGTCATCCGTGACCTCAGCTCGGCAAGGGAGGACTGAATGAACAACATTATTACCGCCTTGTGGCGAAGACTGGATGTTCCGGGCCACGATGCCTGCCAGTTCGTACCAAGCAAGGACGGCTGGACCTTGCGAGGCTCGGCTGTATTCCTCGAAGGCGGGCAGGTCTGCCAGCTTCGCTACGAAGTGGCTGCTGATCGGAGCTTTCAGACCCGGGAGGCAGCGGTCGCAGGGTGGCTTGGCGAGACAGAACTGGACTTACGAGTCTGTGCCATCGGCAACGGAGCATGGACGGTGGATGGAGTGGACCAGCCCCAACTGGCAGGCTGTGTGGACCTGGATCTTGGTTTCACTCCAGCAACGAACTTTCTGCCAGTTAGGCGGCTAGCTCTGCGTGTTGGCGAAGAAGCACAAGCGCCCGCCGCCTATCTGGCATTCCCTCAGCTGAAATTTGAAGTGCTTCCCCAGTGCTATAAGCGGGTCTCAGACACTGCATACGAATATCAGGCGCCAAGTGCCGGCTATAGCGGAATACTGGAGTTTTCCGCGCAGGGCATCATCGTCAGCTACCCGGGCCTGTTCATAAAGGATGGGTGAGAGGATCAGGTCTTTGATTGCTAAACGTCGCTGGCGGTTCTGGGTTGTCGAGTTTCGGTGACGGGCACTGACAGCATCAACACGAAACCAACCACCAGGAACACAAGTATGGTGCTCATTCCCCAGCGCTGACTGTCGGTAACCGCGGTCACCCAGCCCACCAGCAGGGGGCCGGCGAACGCGGTGGCTTTGCCGGAGAAGGCAAACAGGCCGAACATCTGGGTTTGCAGGTGTGGCGGAGCAACGCGGGCCAGATGGGAGCGGCTGGCGGATTGCAGTGGCCCTACGAAGATACCCAGAATCATGCCCCAGACCCAGAAGGCTGTAGTGCCGTCTACCAGCAGGATGCCCAGCGCACTTGTGCCCAGCCCTGCCAGCGACAGCAGGATGGTGTTGCGACCGCCGAGGGCATCATCAATCCAGGCAAAACCCAGCGCCCCCAGCCCGGCTGTTACGTTCAGGGCAATGGCAAACTGCAGCACTTCCGTGGAACTCATATTGAAGGTGCCGGCAGCGTAGACACCACCGAACGTAAAAATAGTGGCCAGGCCGTCGGTGTACAGCATGCGGGCAATCAGAAAACGCACGATGTCCTTGTACTGGCGCACATGCGTGATGGACTCTTTCAGTTGCGCGAACCCGGCACGGGTGGCGGCTGGCAGGCTCAGGCCGGTAGAGGGGCGGTCAGGGATAAAGATAAAGGCCGGGAGGGCGAACACCAGGTACCACACCGCGACGAGAACGAAGGTGGCGCGTACGTGCTCCGCTTCGTCCCGGTTCAGGTTGAACAGGTTGGCGTCGGTTTCGATAAAACCATACAGAGCCGCCACCAGGCTCAGAACGCCCCCGACATAACCCAATCCCCAGGCCCAGCCCGACCAGCGGCCGGTGCGCTCCTGGCTGGCCAGGTCCGGCAGCATGGAGTTGTAGAAAATGAAGGCGAATTCAGCACCGAGTGTGCCCAGCCCCACCCAAAGCGCAGCGTTCCAGAACTGTCCCTGGTCAGGGGTTACCGTCCACAGCATCGCGCAGGAAACCACGCACAGCAGGGTGAAGGTGATAAACCAGGGTTTGCGCCGGCCGGACTGGTCGGCTATGGCGCCCAGTATGGGCGCCAGGACCGCAATGATCACGCCGGAAATGCCTACGATGTAGCCCCAGGCTTCGGTACCTTTCACCTCGTTCTGCATCACCGACACACTGAAGTACTGGGCAAATACAAACGTGAGGATGATGGTGAAAAAGGCACTGTTGGCCCAGTCGTAAAAGGCCCACGACCAGAGGGCGCGCTTGTTTTCCTGCGTACGCGGGGGCTGGGCAACGCTCGATTGCGGTGGCATGGCGCGAGGGTCTCCTGTTACTTGCGAGGGACTTCTGTGCGCCGATTGTCGCCGTTATCGCGGCCAATGCCCAGCCCTGTCGGGTTAAAGCGCCTTCAGGTTTTTGGTCTCGTGCTCGAGTAGCCAGGCCTTGCGTTCCAGGCCGCCGGCGTAACCGGTCAGTGTTCCGTCGGCACCAATGACCCGGTGGCAGGGAATCAGGATGGCCACCGGGTTGAGGGCATTGGCCCGGGCCACGGCGCGTACCGCCCTGGGGTTGCCCAGGGTTTCGGCCAGCGCACCATAGGAACGGTGCTCCCCGGTCGGTATGCCGGTAAGCCCCTGCCAGACCTGTTGCTGGAAGTCGGTCCCGGTTAATTGGAGATGAGGCCATGGCAGGGGCTGGAATTCACCTGCGAAGTAAGCCTCCAGCCATTGGGTAATGGCCTCTGGGACAGATCCGCTCCGTTCCTGCCATTGGGCACCACGAAAGCGTCGAGCCTGCAGGGTCTGCATGCGTTCGTCGTTGCCCTCGAAGTCCAGGTGAACCAGTTTGCCATCGACCGTGGCCAGGCTGAGTGAGCCGACAGGGCTGGGGAAGTGGCTTAGATTGATAATTGTACTCATGAGATTGTCTCCTCCCGGCCTGATTGGGTGGCCAGTGATGTCCACAGGTACTGAGCGGCATAGGCCCGCCACGGGCGCCAGCGCTCGGCATGGCGGGTTAGCGCCCCGGCGGTGGTTGGGCCACCAAGGCTGGCAGAGGCCTTGAGCAGGCCCAGATCACTTGCCGGGAAAGCGTCCGGATCTCCCAGCCCACGTAGCGACAGGTAGTTGAGGGTCCAGGGCCCGACACCGCGCAGGGAAGCCAGCTGCTCCAGCAGGGTGTTGCCATCCAGTTCGGCAAAACCGGGTTCGGCGAACCGGCCCGCTACCTGTGCCAGCGTGTCGGCCCGGCTTTGAGGCATTCCCGGATTGTCCTGGGACTGGCGTGCTATCGCCTCTGGAGGGGGGAACTGGTGAGTGATCCCTGTGTTAGCGGTCAAATCAGCAGACAGGGGGCTGCCCAGGCGGGCAACCAGTCGGCCAGCGAGAGTGCGGGCGGCCGTAATGGATATCTGTTGCCCAAGCACAGCCCGGACAGCGAACTCGAAACGGTCCCAGCAGCCGGGTACCCGCAGCCCGGGGTGCTCGCTGACCAGGGGCTGCAATATGGGGTCGCGAGCAAGGTGAGCGGTGATGCCAGGCAGATCGGCGTCCAGGTCGAACAGGCGGCGTACCCGGGCGCTCACTTCCAGGATGGCCTGGCGGGCCGGCCCCCGGACAATAATCTGCACCCCTGGAGGGCTGGTTTGTGGGCGACAGATGACCAGGCCGGCTTGGCCCCGCACGAACACCGATCGCGCGTAATACTCCTCTCCCGCCGATTCCAGCCCGGGGATGGCGCGGGCGCGGAAGAAAGACAGAAGTTCATCGCTGTCAAAGGGCGGGCGGGCCTGCAGGAACAGGACAAGGTCATCCTTTGCAGGTAGAAACGAACTTTCAGGGCTCTGGCGCCCGGCACTCCTCTGTGGTTTGAGCCCCCGGCGATAGGCGGTAGGGGCGTCGCCATAAGCTTCTTTCAGGGTCTGATTAAAGCGGCGAAGGCTGCCAAAGCCTGCAATATCGGCAATGTCCGTCATGCTCATATTGCTGTCCACGATCAGTTGCCGTGCCCGCAACAGGCGACGGGCACGCGCATGCTGGCTGGGGCTCACTCCGGTATGACGTTGGTAGAGCTGGCGGAGGTAGCGATCAGTGATGCCCAGGCGTTCAGCCAGCTCGGAGACGGAGCCGGTGTCCAGGGCGCCCTCTTCGACCAGTCGCACGGCCCGGGCCAGCGTGGTATGCACGCCAGAAGCTGCCGGGCTGCCCGGAGCCGCTTCCGGACGGCATCGCAGGCAGGGGCGAAAACCATTGGCCATGGCGGTCTCTGCCGATGGATAAAAGCGTACGTTGTCACGCCTGGGCGTGACTGCCGGGCAGATCGGGCGGCAGAAAATACCGGTGGTCACCACGGCGGTGTAGAAACGTCCGTCGAAGCGAGCATCCCGGGTTTTCAGTGCCTGGTAGCAGAGGTCATCAGTCAGTGTGTCCATAGTCAGGAGTGTAACAGCGACTCCCCGAAAAACTCGCCGAATTCGGAACTGATGGTCGATCAGTGTTCGCTCTGCCCGGGTTTGCTTTATGTTCAGGCTATGCGCTTCATTATCCGGTCGCCGAGCAAATACTGGTGCGCCAGCGCGGCCGCCACGTGCAATCCAATCATCAGCCATAGCACGTTCGCCAGAACTTCGTGGACATCTTCTCCGCTGTCTTCCAGCCACTCCACTTCCGGGCCGGAACCAAAGACTGTCCAGCCAAGAAAGGTCACGGCGTCTCCCTCTCCAACGGCGGTTGCCAGGCCCGACAGCGGCATCAGGATCATCAGCGCGTAAAGTGCGATGTGCCCCCACCTGGCCATGGTCGCCCAGCGCGCTGGAGGTACCAGGCGTGTTCGGTTCAGCCAACGCCAAAGGCCACGAAATACCACAAGTCCGAAAATGATCAGGCCCAGGTTCTGGTGCCAGGACATCAAAGAGGCTTCGGACAGCGTGTGCTCCAGGGCCTCGAACCATACCTCGCTTGCCAGCATGACCAGCAGCAGGGCAGCCATTATCCAATGCACAGCCCGGGATACGGCGCCATATCGGTTTTCAGCGTCCATCAATGTCATTGTCAATCTCCTTCGGGGATGGTGGCGGGAGCCGCATACGGCCCCCGCGGTAACTGCTGGCCGTCAGTCGCGGCGTGGGCCGCGAGCAGGCGCTCCATAGCGGTTGAACTCCTGTTCCCGGATTAGGTTCTGCTCGGCATCCCGCAGCTGCACCTGATAGGTGCCATCTTCTGTTTCGTCGACGGAAACGTTCACTCCCGGCCCAAACCGTCTGAGGGCCTGGCCATAGGCCATGATGCGCATCTCTTCGGTACTGTATTGCTTGAGGTCGGCCCCCATAGGTTTGCCGCCACGGCGATGCTCGTAGCGGTCGTCTTCCCAGTAGTCGTCATCCGCCGACACAAGCAGAGGCGCGGCGCTGAGCAGAGCGGCTACGGAAAGTGCGGCAATGGTGGTGGTCTTTTTCATGGTGGAGCTCCTTGGTTGGTGAAACCCATGACGGAATGTCATCGTTGGTCGGGAAACATTGCACCAGGTAAACGTCGCAGAATTGTCTCCGCCAGAGGGTGAATTTGTCGCAACTTGTCGCAGGGGCCGGAATTGGGATGTTTTTTGACAATATCGTGCCCAGACGGAATCTCGACTCCCCTATAATCG
>JAWWAM010000121.1:0-7286 GCA_033721715.1 Marinobacter sp. | reverse complement strand
GGTGGCAGCAATGATGTTCAGGCCACTGTCAGCGAGTACTTTCGTGCCCTTCTCGGCGTTGTTACCTTCCAGACGCACGACCACAGGAACCTTGACGCCAACATCTTTGACGGCGCCGATGATGCCCTCGGCAATCATGTCACAGCGGACGATGCCGCCGAAGATGTTTACCAGTACGGCTTTTACGTTGTCGTCAGACAGGATGATCTTGAACGCTTCGGACACACGCTCTTTGGTAGCCCCGCCGCCAACGTCCAGGAAGTTGGCAGGCTGGCCGCCGGACAGCTTGATGATGTCCATGGTACCCATGGCCAGACCAGCGCCGTTAACCATGCAGCCGATGTTGCCATCCAGCGCTACGTAGTTGAGTTCCCACTTGGCCGCTTCCGCTTCCCGGGAATCTTCCTGGGAGGGGTCGTGCATCTCGTGGATTTTCTTCTGGCGGTAAAGCGCGTTGCCGTCAACACCAATCTTGGCATCAAGGCAGTGCAGGTCGCCGGCCGGAGTGATGACCAGCGGGTTGATCTCAACCAGTGCCAGGTCGCACTCTTCGAACAGTTTTGCCAGGCCCAGGAAAATCTTGGTGAACTGACCAATCTGCTTGCCTTCCAGGCCCAGCTTGAAGGCCAGCTCGCGGCCCTGGTAAGGCTGTGCGCCGACCAGCGGGTCAACTTCGGCCTTGAGGATCTTTTCCGGGGTCTCTTCAGCCACCTTCTCGATCTCTACACCACCCTCGGTGGAGGCCATGAACACGATACGACGGGTGCCACGGTCAACAACTGCGCCCAGGTAAAGCTCCTGGTCGATATCGGTAAGGGACTCAACAAGAATCTTGCTGACCGGCTGGCCGTTTTCGTCGGTCTGGTAGGTCACCAGATTCTTGCCGAGCCAGTTTTCGGCGAAGGCACGGATCTCGTCCTTGCTCTTGACCAGCTTCACACCGCCGGCCTTGCCGCGGCCACCTGCGTGTACCTGGGCTTTTACAACCCAGGCGTCACCGCCGATTTCGTCTGCAGCAGCCACTGCGTCTTTGGGGGTATCGCAGGCAATGCCCTTGGATACTGGCAGGCCATATTCAGCGAACAGCTGCTTGCCCTGATATTCATGCAAATTCATAGTTAATGTCCCGCTTTCTGATGGAGGATAACCACATACGGAAATTGAACCCGCGCTGAGCGAATTCGGTTCGGTGTGCCGGGGATCACCTCAGCACACCACTAACGCAACCGGAAACCAGCCGTTTTTATAGCAGCGGGGCGCCGTCATTGGCGCCCCTGTTTCCTGATCTGCGTTACTTCTTTTTGCGACGGTTGGCGATGTGAATTGCACCACCGTCTACAGCCAATGCTGCCTCGTGCACAGACTCGGACAGAGTCGGGTGCGCGAAACAGGTCAGGGCCAGATCTTCTGCACTGGAGCCGAACTCCATTGCAATCACGCCCTGGGCAACGATTTCGGAAGCCTGCGGTCCCACCACGTGGAACCCGAGAATGCGATCGGTCTTCTCGTCAGCGATGATCTTCACCATACCGGTGGCAGAGTTTGCCGCCATCGCACGACCGTTGGCCGCGAACGGGAAAGTACCCACTTTGTAGGCTTCGCCTTCGGACTTGAGCTGCTCCTCTGACTTACCAACCCAGGCGATTTCCGGGAAGGTATAAACCACGTTGGGAATACAGTCATAGTTGACCTGGGGCTTATGGCCAGCAATCCGCTCAGCAACCATCACGCCTTCTTCTGACGCTTTGTGCGCAAGCATCGGGCCACGAACCACATCGCCCACAGCCCAGACGCCCGGAGCTTCGGTCTTGCAGTTGTCATCGACAAAGATGAATCCGCGCTCATCCATCTGGACACCAGAGTCTTCAGACAACAGGTTGTCGGTATACGGGCGACGGCCAACAGCGACAATCAGCTTGTCGAACTTGGCTTCCTGCTTACCCTTGGAATCCTCATAGGTCACGTTAACCAGTTTACGCTTCACTTCTGCACCGGTCATACGCGCGCCCAGCACGATGTTAAGGCCCTGCTTCTGGAACTGCTTCAGCGCATCCTTGGCAACCTGCTGGTCAACCACTGGCAGGAAAGTATCCACAGCTTCAATTACGGTTACCTCTGCCCCCAGGCGGGCCCAGACACTGCCGAGCTCCAGACCGATGACGCCGGCGCCGATAACACCGAGACGCTTGGGAACCTCGGTGAATTCCAGTGCACCCTCGGAATCAACAATGTGCTCGCCGTCGAAAGGTGCGGGTGGAATCTGGATCGGCTTGGAACCCGTGGCAATGATGACGTTATCCGCCTGGTAGGTTTTGGTCTTGCCGTCCTTGTCTGTCACCTCGACGTTACGGTTGGCCAGCAGCTTGCCGTGGCCCTGGATCGAGGTCACGCCATTGGACTTGAACAACCCGCCGATACCGCCGGTGAGCTGGTTAACAATACCTTCCTTGCGCTCCATCATTTTGGCAAGGTCGAAGCTGACGTCTTTGGCGACAATCCCCTGGTCGGCAAACCCGTGGCGGGCTTCCTCGTACTTATGGGAAATTTCCAGCAACGCTTTAGAAGGAATACACCCCACGTTCAGGCAGGTACCGCCGAGCCGGTGCTTGCCTTCCTTGTCGGTCCAGGATTCGATACACGCGGTTTTCAGGCCCAGTTGCGCCGCCTTGATTGCGGCAACATAGCCGCCAGGGCCGGCGCCAATGACGATTACGTCGTACTTGTCAGACATGTTTTATCCCGTTTATCCAATTCGTTAAGTGTCGGCTCAGACGTCCAGCAGAATGCGCGCCGGGTCCTCAAGCATTTCCTTGATGGCCACCAGGAACTGCACCGCTTCCTTGCCATCAATCATTCGGTGGTCATAGGAAAGCGCCAGATACATCATTGGCTGGATTTCCACCTTGCCGTTAACCGCCATCGGGCGCTCCTGAATCTTATGCATGCCCAGGATGGCCGTTTGTGGCGGATTGAGGATCGGCGTGGAAATCAGTGATCCGAAGATACCACCGTTGGTAATGGTGAAGGTGCCACCGGTCATTTCTTCAATGCCCAGCTTGCCTTCTTTCGCCTTGGTTCCGTACTCGACAATTTTCTTTTCGATATCGGCAAGACCGAGGGCGTCGGTGTCGCGCACAACAGGAACAACCAGGCCCCGGTCACTAGAGACGGCAATACCTATATCCTGGTAACCATGATAGACCATGTCGTTACCGTCGATAGAAGCGTTAACAGCAGGGAAACGCTTCAACGCTTCAGTAGCGGCCTTGGTAAAGAACGACATGAAGCCCAGTTTGACGCCGTGACGCTTCTCGAAACTTTCCTTGTACTGCTTGCGCAGCTCCATGACCGGGCCCATGTTCACTTCGTTGAACGTGGTGAGCATGGCAGCTGTCTGCTGCGCGTTGACCAGGCGCTTGGCAATGCTGGCACGCAGACGGGTCATCGGCACACGTTTTTCGGGGCGCTCACCAGAGCCAACATCCACCTGGGGCATGTCTCCTGCAGGCTTGGCTGACGGAGCTGATGCTGAACCTGAGGACTTTCCGGCATCTATATGATTCTGAACGTCTTCCTTGGTAACGCGGCCATCCTTCCCGGTACCTTCAACGGCCTCGGGCCTGATGTTGTTCTCTTCTGCAAGCTTGCGGGCGGCCGGGCTGAGAATGGCCTCACCAGAGGAGCTGGAAGTTGCTGCAGAGGACTCTTCGGCCGCCGCTTCCTTTTTACCTTCCTCCTTCTTGCCTTCATCTTTGGCGGCAGGCTTGGATTCGCCAGCGGCGCCTTCCTTGAACTTGCCGACCACTTCACCGCTTTCTACGGTGTCGCCTTCGCCCTTGAGTATTTCCTCAATAACACCATCAGCCGGAGCGACAACTTCGAGCACAACCTTGTCGGTTTCAATATCGACAATCAGCTCGTCACGTGAACAGGCTTCGCCGGGCTGCTTGTGCCAGGTCGCGACTGTGCCTTCTGCGACCGACTCTGGGAATACGGGGGCTTTTATTTCAGTTGACATCTCGGGTCCTTAGTTCGGTAGCTCGTCAGATTTCAAACGCGTCGTTAACCAGTTTTTTCTGCTCTTCGATGTGGACTGACATATGTCCACAGGCCGGAGCAGCAGAAGCGTCACGACCGGCATACTGAAGATACAACTTCGGGTTCTTGCGATGCAGCGCATTTCTCATGTGATGCTGGCTGCAATACCAGGCACCCTGGTTCATGGGCTCTTCCTGGCACCAGACCACATGCTTGAGCTTGGGATACAGGGCCAGAAGCTCATCCAGATCATCTCCCGGGAACGGATACAGCTGCTCGATGCGAACAATGGCAACATCATTCCGCTCGTCAGCCTTCTTACGTTCAAGCAGGTCGAAGTAAACCTTGCCGCTGCAAAGAATCAGGCGGTCAACCTTCTTGGGATCAGAGGGCTCTTTCTCGGGCAGCACCGTCTTGAAGGTACCAGAGGTCAGATCCTCAAGATCCGAGGTTGCCTCTTTATGCCGCAGAAGACTCTTCGGCGTAATGGCTACCAATGGCTTGCGAAGCGGGCGCTTGACCTGACGACGCAGCATGTGGAAAACCTGTGACGGGGTTGTCGGCACGCATACCTGGATATTGTGCTCTGCCGACAGTTGCAGGAAGCGCTCAAGGCGGGCTGAACTGTGCTCGGGCCCCTGCCCCTCATACCCATGGGGCAGCAGCAGGGTCAGGCCGCACAGGCGTCCCCACTTGTGCTCGCCACTGGTCAGGAACTGGTCAATCACCACCTGGGCGCCGTTGGCGAAGTCGCCGAACTGGGCTTCCCAGACCACCAGGCCGCTCGGAGCGGTGGTGGAATAGCCGTACTCGAACGCCATCACCGCTTCCTCGGACAACAGCGAATCGTAGATCTCGAAATCCGGCTGGTCGTCCGCAAGATGCTCAAGTGCAATATGGGTCGAGCCATCCTTCTGGTTGTGCAGCACCGCATGGCGATGAGAGAAGGTACCGCGGCCGACATCCTGGCCGGTAATACGGATCGGGTGGCCTTCGTTGAGAAGCGTGGCATAGGCCATGATCTCGCCATAGCCCCAGTTGATGGGCAATGCCCCGGCTGTCATCTTCTCGCGATCAGTAATGATCTTGGACACCTGACGCTGGATGCTGAAGCCTTCAGGTACCTGGGTCAGCTTCTTGCCAAGTTTCTGGATCGTCTTCAGAGCCACACTGGACTTACACTTCGCTGTCCATTCATGCCCCAGATAAGGGGTCCAGTCGACATAGAGCTCCTTGTTGGGCTCCTTGACCAGGGCCTTGACCACGTGGTCGCCCTTATCCAGCTCGTCACGGTAGTCCAGCTCGATCTGCTTTGACTCTTCTTCAGTGATGATCCCTTCTGCCACCAACTTCTCGGCGTACAGGTTGCGGGTTGTCGTCAGCTTGCGAATCTTGTCGTACATCACCGGCTGGGTAGCCGCAGGCTCATCCGCTTCGTTGTGGCCACGGCGGCGATAGCAGACCAGGTCAATGACCACGTCGTTCTTGAACTCGTGGCGATAATCCATGGCCATCTGGGTCACAAACATAACCGCTTCGGGGTCGTCCGCGTTCACGTGCAGAATAGGGGCCTGGACCATCTTCGCCACGTCCGTGCAGTATTCCGTGGAGCGGGCGTCTTCCTGTTTGCTGGTGGTGAAACCAACCTGGTTGTTAATGACGATATGGATGGTACCGCCAACACCGTAGCCCCGGGTCTGGGACATCTGGAAGGTTTCCATGACCACGCCCTGCCCTGCAAAGGCGGCATCGCCGTGCATGATAATGGGTACACACTGGGTGCCATTAGGATCTTCGCGGCGCGTCTGGCGGGCACGAACAGAACCCACAACCACTGGCGAGACAATCTCGAGGTGTGAGGGGTTAAATGCCAGGGCCAGGTGGATTTCACCACCCTCAGTCATTACGTTCGACGAGAAGCCCTGGTGGTACTTGACGTCACCCGAGCCGGAATCCGCAAGCTTCTTGCCCTCGAATTCGTCAAACAGTTCTTTCGGGTTCTTGCCAAGGGTGTTTACCAGAACGTTCAGGCGGCCACGGTGTGCCATACCCAGCACGATTTCCTTGGCGCCATAACTGCCTGCCCTCTGGATCAGCTCATCCAGACACGGGATCAGGCTTTCGCCACCCTCCAGGCCGAAACGCTTCACGCCGGGATAACGGGAACCCAGATACTTCTCGAGGCCTTCTGCAGCTGTCAGACGTTCCAGAAGATGTTTGCGGGTGCCGGCTTCGTAGTTGGGCCGCGACCGGACCGGTTCCATCCGCTGCTGGAACCAGCGTTTGATACGTGTGTCCACGACGTGCATGTACTCGGCACCAATGCTTTCGCAGTAGGTCTCGCGCAGGCCGTTGACGATGTCTCTGAGTTTCATGGTCTCGGAACCGAAGTTCAGAGAACCGGTCTGGAACTCAAGGTCGTAATCGGATTCCGAAAGCTCATGGAACGACGGATCGAGATCTTCCACCTGAGGACGATTCCAGACCCCGAGAGGGTCAAGCTTCGCTTCCTGATGGCCACGAAAACGAAAGGCGTTGATCAGCTGGAGTACACGAATCTGCTTCTTGTCCGCGTCCGCGATTGCACTGGCGGGCACACCGTTGGCGGCAAGGAAACGCTGATTACGGGAAATGTGCTCAAACTGCTGGCGTATAGACGAGTGATCTATATCGCGGCCTTTATAGCCATCCACACTGGGAAGTTTATCGAAGTAACTGCGCCACTCCTCGGGAACGGCATTGGGGTCTGTCAGGTAGGTTTCGAAAAGCTGTTCAACATAGGCAAGATTTCCCCCTTGGAGGTGGGAAGTCTGCCATAACTGCTCCATTATGCTTTCGTGCATTTTGAATAGCTCACCTTGGGCTGGTGCGGGGAGCTGGCTATGGTCGGCCAGGGGTATATCTGAGTCAATACGGGTTTTTACGGGATCGACTGTGGCCACCACACCCAACAAGGATGTTTTCCGTTCCCCGGTGGTTATTATACTCAGCAAAGCCGTGGGAGCACTTTATAAGTTCCCGTCACGGCCTGCGTAGTGTGCACCCTGATAAGACTTTTGACTATAAGCCTTTGGTTGAAGGGCCCGCTTCGTTGCGAGCCCTTCGGGGTGCCGAGCTTGTCAGCACAGTATAGCGTCTGCGTCAGATTCTGCTTACGTTGCCCGCTGAAGCAGAAGATTGCGGATGTGGCCAATCGCCCTTGTGGGGTTCAGACCCTTGGGGCAGACACTGACGCAGTTCATGATGCC
>JAWWAM010000120.1:0-7412 GCA_033721715.1 Marinobacter sp. | reverse complement strand
TGAATGGGCCGGGCTGATCATGGGGGGGGCCGCCATGGGCGCCCAGCTCGCCCTTGCACAGTACAGCCAGGGCGATGAGCTTGAGTCAGACCATTACGGCATACGCTATATGAAAGAGGCAGGTTATGACCCTCAGGCAGCGGTGGAACTCCAGGAACTCTTCGTAAAACTCTCTGAAGGCCGGGAAACCAGCTTTATCGAAGGCATGTTTGCTACCCACCCACCGTCCCAGAAACGGGTCCGTGAGAACCAGGAGTTGGTCGACAAGATTGGCGCAGGCGGCTATCGCGGACGTGAAGAGTACCAGAAGAAAACGGAACTTCTGCGTAGTCTGCAGCCCGCTTACGACGCCCATGACGAAGCGCTGAAACTCGCCAGTGACGACAAGCTCGATCAGGCACTGGCCAAGGTGAACGAAGCCATCCGGATTGAGCCGGAGGAAGCTGCGTTCTATTCCCTGCGCGGTCGTATCTACCGGGCCCAGGACAACCCGAAAAAAGCCGACGCGGACTTTGACAAGGCCACCTCCCTTTACCCTGAAATGTTCACCTACCAGCTCCACAGCGGCCTCAATGCCCTGGGGCTGAACAAACTGGACAAGGCAAAGGAACGCCTCAACAAGGCCAACGAAACCGTGCCGACCTCAATCGCCTATCTGCGACTGGGCGATATTGCTGTTAAGCAGGATCGACGGGAGGACGCGATCCAGTATTACAGTACCGCGGCTGAGGCTGAAGGCGAGATTGCACAGGAGGCAAAACAGAAGCTGGCCCAACTGACGCAAAACTAACGTCATCGTTCGCATTGACTTTTAGAGCAATAACTCTAAAAATCGAGGTATCGAAACAACAATCGGACGATTGCCATGCTCGCGAAACGTATCCAGCCGATGGTCTTCCAGGCCCGCCGGCTTTATGTGGAGCTGATGTTCCAGGTCATGGGGCGCGCGCTTCAGGCCGTCAGCGAAATTGACACTGCCGTACAGAAGGAAGCCCGGGCCCTGCCCGAGGGCTTCCTGTTTGAAATGATGGTGATGCCTGACGGCTCCCGGCTTATTGTGGAGCACATCGGCAATGGCCGGTTCCACTACCATGGGAACACAGCCCCCCGGCCAGTGGACCTGTCCATCCAGTTCAAGCACATTGCCCATGCCTTTCTGGTGCTGTCATTTCAGGAGAAAACCTCCGTGGCCTTTGCCAACGACCGCATGCTGGTCGATGGGGATATCAGTTATGCCATCCGCATGACCCGGATTCTGAACCGGCTTGAAACCTTCATTCTGCCCAAACTGGTGGCGGAACGTGCCGTAAAGGAATACCCCTCGAACCTGCACCTGCCCGAGAAACTCCTCAGTGCGGCTCGTATTTACCTCAAGGTAGCATCCAATTTTGTCGAGACGGTGAGAGCATAATGACCAACCAATACTATGAGTTTTTCTGCCCGGTTAAGGTGATTGCCGGTAAAGCGGCGCTGGAACACATTCCCTATGAACTGACCGGCCTGGGCGCCAAGCGTCCGATGATTGTGACCGACAAAGGTGTTCGCGCCGCTGGTCTGCTTGACCCGGTCATTGCTGCGTGTGAAGAAAGCGGCCTGGAAATCATCAGTATCTACGATGATGTTCCGCCAGATTCCTCCACCGGGGTGGTGAAGGACATTGCCGGGATCTACCGGCGCGAAAAGTGTGACTCTCTCATTGCGGTGGGTGGTGGTTCCGCCATTGATACCGCCAAGGCGGTGAACATCCTGGTCTCTGAAGGTGGCGACAACATTGCCGAATACAGCGGCGCGGGCATTATAAAGCACCCGCTTAAGCCATTCCTGGTAGTACCAACCACTGCCGGCACCGGATCTGAAGTCACCTCCGTGGCAGTAATAACCGACACGGCCAAGTCAGTAAAACTGCCGTTCACCTCGTCATTCCTGCTGCCCAACGCCGCGGTTATCGACCCGAGAATGACACTGACCTTGCCGCCGCACATCACTGCGGCAACTGCCATGGATGCCATGACCCATGCCACGGAAGCGTTCACCTGCATGGCGAAGAACCCGCTCAGTGATGCCTATGCAACGGCAGCGATCAAGAAAATCAGCGCGTCACTGCTGAAAGTAATGGACAACCCCAAGGACAGTGACGGCCGGCTGGAGCTGGCGCAGGCATCAACCATGGCCGGCATTGCGTTCTCTAACTCCATGGTCGGCCTTGTTCATGCCCTCGGCCATGCCACCGGTGCCATCTGTCACCTGCCCCACGGTTTGTGTATGAGCCTTTATCTGCCTTACGTTCTCGAATACAACCTGGAGACGATCCGGGGCCCGCTGGGCGAACTGCTGCTTTATATCGAGGGCCCGGAGGTTTATGCCGCCACCCCGGCCAGTCGCCGCGCCGAGGCCAGTATTTCCGCCCTTCGCAAGCTGCGGGATGAACTGTTCAAGCGTTGCAAGCTACCCCGCACCCTGAAAGAAACCGGCACTGTGGGAGAGCACCAACTGGACACCATTGCCGAGATGGCCATGGATGACGGCTCCATGATGTTCAACCCGAAGGAAGTGACGCTGGAAGACGCCCGGGCAGTTCTGAAAAGAGCCTGGGCCTGAGCGAACGGGGAGGCCCGGGCACAGCGATATACAGCGTGTCCGGGCTGAACTGACACAGATCATAACAGCCCTCTGTGACAAAAACATTCCAATCAAATCATTGAAATCAACACAGGAAAAAGTGACAATTCTGACTCGCTGGCAGGGATGTAGCCGGGTTTGTTCTTTTGATGAATTCAGAGCCTCGCATCTATGCGCACCGCATCATCCAACCGGCACCTGCCGCTAGTCCTTGTCTTTCTGTCACTCTCATTCCTGTCGGGAACAAACGCACTCGCCACAGAGCAAGCAGCCACCCGGAATGCTGAGCGGGTTGTCCGCTTCAATGTCTCTCCCAATGGCTACCCGCCCTATCTCATCAATGAGGACGGAAAACAGTCCGGCATCATGTGGGACGTGGTCACCGCGATAGCGGACCGGTTGGACTACGTGGTGATTCCTGAACAGATTCCCCGCAAGCGCGTCGACCAGATGCTCAAGGAAGGCTATATCGACGCCACAACGCGCGCCAGGGAGTGGACCGACAATCCTGATGAGTTCGCCTTTACCGACCCCATCGTGGATATCGAGGAAGTGCTGTTTGTGCCCAAGGATTCAGACCTGGAATTTGAAGCGCCTGAGGACCTGTTCTCTCGCACGCTGGTGACACACCTCGGTTACCATTACCCCACTCTGGAACCTCACTTCCTGGCGGGCACAATCAAGCGTTTTGATGTTTCCCGTGACAAAGACATGTTCCACTATGTACTCCACGGAGAAGACATGGATGCTGCAGTTGCAGACCAACTGGTCGGCAGGTGGATACTGCGCAACGAAAACATGCAGGGTGAATTTCGCACCACTTCAACCAGGCTGAGCCAGTACGGTTTTCGACTGATGCTCAGGAAAGACTGCGAGAGCTTTGCTGAATCCTTTAACCGTGAGCTTCAAGCCATGAAGGAAAACGGTGAGCTGGAGGAGATACTCTCCAACTACCGTTAATTGCCGACTCTCATCCAGTCGTGCTTGCGCAGCGCAGCCCCGCTGCGCTACTCCAGACGCCGCAGCAGCAGCATTGGCGACACACTCAGCACCGGTTTCAACTGCCAGCGGCCAAACATCGCGAGTACCAGCGCACTGAGTAGCGGAATTGGCAGAATGGCCTGCCAGTGCCAGCGGAATTCCCCTTCAAACATCCTGAACTGCAGTGCCCAGACCGCGCCTTCCGCGGCCGCCACCCCAAGGATGCCGGCAAAGAACCCCAGCAATGCAAACTCCAGCATGGTGCTTCTCACCAGCAGCGACTGCCTGCCACCAAGGGTTCGTAGTAAGGCGCCCTCCCGCTGCCGGTCCTGCATGGTGGCGCTGACCACGGCGGCCATTACTACCAGGGCCGCGGCCAGAATCAGTGCCAGGATGGCTTCGATGGCCTGGGTTACCTGGCGCACGATTTCCTGGATGCGTTCGATAACATGGTCGATTTCCAGCACCGACACAGTCGGGAATTGACGCGAGAAGTCGTTAAGTTCGCCCTTCATATCTGCTGGCAGGAAGAACGCCGTGATCCAGGTCGCCGGCATATTCTCAAGCCCGCCCCCGGGCGGAAATGCCATGTAGAAATTGGGCTTCATGCTGTCCCACTGGACCGTACGGATACTGGTAACTGTCTCTGTCACCTTGTCTGACCCGATGGTGAAGCCAAGCTCATCGCCCACTTTGACCCCGAGTTTGCCGGCCAGCTCCGCCTCGATGGACACGCCGTCGGTCTGGCCCCTGGTGAACCACTCTCCTGCCACGATTTCATTGTCTTCGGGCAATGTGTCCATCCAGGTCAGATTGAGTTCGCGGTTCAGGGCACCGACACGCTCTTCCTTGGTTACCGCTTCCTTGACCGGCTGTCCGTTCAGCTCGGTAAGCCGGCCGCGCACCATGGGATACAATTGCTCCAGCGGATATCCGCGCTCTGCCCAGAATTCGTCTACCTCATCGACCGCCTGGGGGGCGATGTTGATAAGGAAATGATTGGGCGTATCTTCCGGCAACTGTGCCTGCCAGTCACTCAGCAATGACGTTCTGACCAGAATCAGTGTGGCCGCCAGCATCAGTGTCATTGCAAATACGGCAATCTGGGAGAGACTGGCACGACGGTGACGATAAAGCCCGACCAGGGCCAGCCGCCACGCGTTGCCGCCTCCACTGATCCTGCGCAGGGTGCTCACCAGCAACCATCCCAACAACCCGAGGGTGCCAAGCAGCAGTACAAGTCCACCCAGCAGCGACAACACCAGGGACACTTCCCGGGCATACATCCAAACCAGACCAAATATGGCCACCACTGCAATGATCAGATCCGGAATCGCCTCACGGCCGGATTCGCCAGGCTGGCTTCGCAATACTCTCATGGCCGGAACATTGCGCAACCTTCTAATGGGCGGGTAGGCAAACGCAAACAGGGACACCAAAGCGGTCAGAAGTGCTGGCACCAGTGCGTTGGGGTCAAGCTGATAATCGATCTGGCGCTCCAGGACATCCCCCAGCACGCTGGAGAGAAGCCAATACAGCGGCAGGGCCACCAGCAGCCCGCCGATTGCCCCGGCGATCCCCCACAGGGCAAGGCGACGAATATACAGCCGACCAATTCCTTTGCTGCTAACGCCAAGGGTTTTCAGCAGGGCAACAGTGTCCCTCTGGGATAACGCGTACTGGCGACTTGCCACCGCAACAGCAACCGCCGCCAGCATTACCGCAAGGCTGCCACCCAGCAGCAGGAAACGCTCTGCCCGTTCCAGAGACTCGGAGAAGGTTTCGCCGTCGCGCACGCCTTCCCACTCATGGCTCGGCTCCAGCTGTGGTTGCAGCCAGCGGTAGTAATCGTTCAGGGCAGACTCATCGCCTGCAAACAGATACACATACTCCACCCGGCTGCCTTCCTGAATCACCTCGGTGGCTTCCACATCATCCACGTGCATCATTACCCGCGGCGCCAACGAGGACATTCGGAAGCCACCATCGGGCTCACGAACCAGCAGGCCGGAGATGCTCAACTCATGGTTACCCACCTCCAGGCTATCGCCAACTTCAAGTTCCAGTAACCGCAACAGGCGTGGATTAAGCCACACTTCTCCGGGCCCCGGCCCATGACTGACCGTTTGCCTGGGCGCTTCCAGGCCTTCCTGGTAATCCACCTGGCCGCGCAACGGGTACGCGTCATTCACCGCCTTGATCGACACCAACTGGAAATTGTCCGCACCATAAACCATGGTGGAAAACTCGATCATGCGGCCGGTTTCCAGCCCCCTTTGTTCGGCCTCCTGCATCCAGGCTTCGGGAATGGGCCGGCCGTTTTCCGCTTCCAGCTGGCGATCGGCCGCCAGGAAAGAACTGGCAGAAGACACCAGTGTACGCTGCAGTTGGCTGGCAAACAGGGCAATGGTAGCCACCGTGGCAACCGCGATGATCAGCGCGGACAGAACAACGCGGACGTCTCTTTCGCGCCAGTCGCGTTTGACCGACGTCAGCTTCTTCGAGGCGCCCATCAGTTCACCGCTTCCGTCTGCTCTGAGACGGACGGTTCGGTCAGGATACCGGCTTCAATGTTGAAGTGTCGGGCGCAACGAGCGGCAAGCCGCTCATCATGGGTGACCATAACCAGCGTTGTGCCCTGCTCCCGATTCAGTGTCATCAACAGGTCTGACACATCCGCGCCAGTACGGTTGTCCAGGTTGCCCGTGGGCTCATCGGCAAACAGGATGGCGGGCTCTGAAGCAAAGGCGCGGGCGATGGCAACGCGCTGTTGCTCGCCGCCCGAGAGCTGCCTTGGGGTGTGGGACAGGCGCTCCCCGAGCCCGACCCGTTCCAGCAACTCCCGCGCTTTTTTGTCCGGGCTGTCAAAACCGCCGAGTTCCAACGGCAACATGACATTCTCCAGCGCCGTCAGGGCTGGCAACAACTGAAATGACTGGAACACGAAACCGACCCGGCGGGACCGGAGTTTTGCGCGCTCATCCTCGCTGAGCTGGCTGATCACCGCCCCATCAAGCTCTACAGTGCCTTCAGAGGGGGTATCCAGCCCGGCCAGCAGCCCCAGCAAGGTGGTTTTGCCGGAACCGGAGCGGCCAACGATCGCCACGGACTCACCGCGGTTGATTTCCAGACTGACCCCCTGCAAGATCGTCAACGTATCAGTCTCCAGGCTAACCTTGTGGGTCAGGTCACTGACTTTCAGGATAACGCGCTGACTATCCGATTTGTGCTCGCTTAGGTCGCTCACGGGTTCTCCACAACGGGTTTATTGGAAATAACTACTCTATGCATACGGTATTTTTACGCCTGAGATCAATAGTTTTCATAGCTTTAATTTGTGTCGGTGTGCAAGCACAGGCGAGCCAGAACACACTGATGATTTTTGGTGACAGCCTCAGTGCAGCCTATGGCGTGCAGACCGAAGAAGCCTGGGTCGCCCTGCTGAAGGAACGCCTGGACGAAGAAGGCCTTGACCAGTGGCAGGTGGTAAACGCCAGCATAAGCGGAGAGACCACCGACGGCGGCTTGCGGCGCCTGCCAGAACTGCTGGAAAAAAACGACCCGGACATTGTCATTATCGAACTCGGCGGCAACGACGGCCTGCGGGGTTTCCCGCCTCATGTCATCCGCCGCAACCTCTCCAGCATGATTGAGCAAGTGAATGAAGCCGGCGCCAGGGCGCTGCTTGTGGGCATGCAGATTCCCCCCAATTATGGCCAGCGCTATACCAGCGCCTTCGCGAAGATTTATCCGGAACTGGCGAACGAACAGGACACCGAACTGGTGCCTTTCTTCCTTGATGGCATCTATGA
>JAWWAM010000119.1:0-7444 GCA_033721715.1 Marinobacter sp. | reverse complement strand
TGACGTGATGGCACCTGACCTGATCCTGCTGGATATCTACTTCCCCGATGGCAGCGGCCTTGAACTGCTCCGGGAACTCCGGGCACAGGACAGCGGTAGCGATGTCATTCTCATCACCGCGGCCAAGGAGGTTGACTCTCTGCGAAGTGCATTGCGAGGCGGCGTCTTCGATTACATTCTTAAACCCCTGGTTTTCGAGCGCCTGGCGGAAGCCGTCAGCCGTTACCGCGACCACCTGCGGCACCTCTCGGCGCTCGTGCAGATTGCACAGAAAGAGGTTGATGTCCTACTGCCAAGAGGCGGCGAGTTCACCCCGACAAAGCGGCCCGAAAGGCTTCCCAAGGGCATCGACAGTATTACACTGGATAAAATTCGCGCAGTCGTTTTCCCCGGGGGCCAATGGAGCGCAGAAGAAGTCGGCAATGCCATGGGGGCATCCCGAACCACCGCTCGCCGCTACCTTGAGTTCCTGGTTGGCATGGGGGAGCTGACAGCGGAAGTGACCTATGGCAGCGTCGGGCGCCCGGAGAGGCGTTACCACACTTAGTTCACCGGCTGGGACATGATTCATTCCTTGAACTGGGATTTATCCAGACCGTGCTTTCTCATCTTGTCATACAGCGTTTTACGGGCGATGCCGAGTTGGACCATGGTGTCTTTTATGCTGCCCTGGCAGGCATTCAGTGCGCTGATAATGGCCGACCGCTCAAACCCGTCCATCATTTCTGACAGTGTCTGCCGCCCTGCCACATTGCCGGTCACCGACGGGTCACTATCTTCCAGCGCCACCGGGCCCAGCAGTACATAGCGTTCCGCAAGGTTCCGCAATTCCCGCACGTTGCCCGGCCAGGAATGTTGCATCAACCGTGCTGCCTGGCTGGCATCCAGGGGAATACTCTCGCGGTCATACCGGGCGGCTGCGATCAATACGAAGTGGTGAAACAGCAACGGGATATCCTCTTTGCGCTCACGCAACGGCGGAATATCCACCTTCACAACGTTCAGCCTGTAATACAGGTCAGCACGGAACTCGCCGTCATCGCTGAGCGCTTTCAGGTCAGCCTTGGTGGCAGCGATGATCCGGATGTCCACCTCCTGCACTTTGTTGCTACCCAGGCGCTCCACCCTCTGTTCCTCCAGCACCCGCAGCAGCTTCACCTGAAGCGCCATCGGCATACTTTCCAGCTCATCCAGGAACAGGGTGCCCTTGTGGGCGTATTCGATTTTACCAATGCGGGGTTTGTCCGCGCCGGTGAAGGCACCGGCCTCGTGCCCAAAAAGCTCGCTTTCAATCAGGTGCTCCGGTACCGCGCCACAGTTAATGGCCACAAAGTTGTGACGACTGCGGTGGCTGTTCTCATGGATATACCGTGCTATTGCATCCTTACCGGAGCCGGTCTCCCCCTGCAGGAGTATATTGGCGGATATATCCAGAATCGGATCAATGGTCGCCACCACCTTCTGCATGCTCGGAGAATTCCCCAGAATCCGGGGGCCAGGCCGTGCCAGTTGCTTCAGCTGAGCTTTCAGGCGACGGTTTTCCAGGGCCAGGTAACGTTTCTCCAGAGCGTGGCGAAGCAGTTCAAGAAGTTCGTCCTCATCAAACGGCTTCTCGATAAAATCATAGGCACCACGCTGCATGGCAGTCACCGCCGTGCTTATGTCGCCCTGCCCCGTGAGTATGATCACCGGAATGGTTTCATCCACAGTCCTTACCCTGTCCAGCATCGCCATGCCATCCATGCCTGGCATGTTGTAGTCACACAACACAATCCCACCATACTCGGGAGTTATAGCCGCAAGACCTGAGGGTGCATCCTCAAAACAGGCCACCGGCATGCCTTCAAGGGTAAGGGTCTGGGCTATTGCCTGGCGTATGTGCGGGTCATCATCCACAAAGATTACCGAAACATCTGTCATTCCATCGCCCCCCGCCTCTTCAGAGTTAACACAAATTCGGCGCCAGGGCCGTCACTCCGGTTGCGCCCTGTCAGGCTTCCGCCAAGCGCATCCACAATCTGGCGCGATATGGAAAGTCCCAGCCCGAGTCCCTGCTTGACCGACTTGGTGGTAAAAAAGGGCTCAAATATCTGTTCGCTGTTACCCGGCAAGCCGGAACCGCTGTCTCGCACAATGCACCGCCACCTGTCGTCACCCTCATCGATATCAATAGTAATCTCCTGCCGCTCCGCTCCATCCACTGCGTGAACCGCGTTGGCCAGAAGATTCACCATTACCTGTTCGATCCGTATCAGGTCGCCGTGGCACATCACCGGCTGTTCCGGACGATGCCACCGGATATCAATACCGGAACGGTTGTTCTGAGCCGCAATGATCTTCAGCGAAGCATCCACCGACTGCCGCAGATCCACCACGGTGGGTGGGCCTTCGGACTTGCGTGCGAAAATTTTGAACTGGCGGGTAAGCTCAGCCAATTTGTCACACAGAATGCTGATTTCGACAAGGTTGGCATCCACCATATCGCTGGCACCCTTCTCGAGAAAGCGACGACTGTTACGGGCATATGTCTGGATAGCCGTCAGCGGCTGATTGATCTCATGGTTCAGGCCCGCTGACATCTGGCCCAGTACCGCCAGTTTCGCCGCCTGAATCAACTCCTGCTGGGTTTCCCGGAGCTCGTTCTGGGTTCGCTCCCGTTCACGGATTTCCTGCAGCAGCTGCTGGTTCGAGCGCTCCAGGTCCGCTGTGCGCCGGGCCACATTACGCTCAAGCTGCTCGCCCCTGAGTGCCAGTTCCGCCTCACGGCGATAGCGCTCCCTGAGGTAGAGCGCCGCCAGTAAACCACCGATGAAGATAATAATGCCACCAGTGATGAATCCCAGCCTTGTCCAGAGCACAGCCCGGGTGCCTACCATTACCTGAAGCGTCCAGTCCATACGCGGCAGGGGCGTTTCAACCGTCAGATACTCTCGTTCTGTTCTCTCCCCCTGCAGGCTCAGCAGGCGGGTGTTTTCCGCCATCCCCCAGTGCGGCTCCAGCGTTTCAAACTCCACCGGATTGAGCTCGTGGTCGGGATAGCGCCTGGAACCAACAGCGGACGCGCCCTCCCCGTCACCCGAGAAATCCCGGTACAACCATTCCGGCTGGCTGGCCATGAAGCTGATACCCGCTTCATCGAGCACCACCATTTCGGCATCGTTCGGTGCTCCGGGCCGGCGCCACTGGGATTCCAGTTCCTCCACCTGTACCTTCATTGCTATCACGCCCAGTATGTTGTCCTGGTGGTCGCGAACGGGATGTGAGAAATACAGGCCGCGAATGCCGGAAGTGGTGCCCAGGGCAAAGTAAGTGGCTGACTCGCCGGTCTCGATCGCGTCCTGAAAATAGGGCCTGAAGTTAAAATTACGCCCGACAAAACTGTTTGCCTGGCGATAGTTGTTGGCCGCGATGGTCATCCCGGTGGCGTCCATGAGATAGACATCCGAGCTGGCGACAATGGTTGCCATACGCTGCATCTGCCGGTTCGCCCGCACCACAAGGTGCTCGTCCTCCGGATCTTCCAGGGTGGCTGACAGCAAGGGATGCTCGGCCATCAGCTCGGGAAGGGGTAAGTATCGGTTCAGCTCATTCGCCACGAGCTGGCGATAGCGGAAGGACTCTTCAAGGCTTTCCTGTTCAAGCTGACGGTAACCTACCCATCCACCCAGGACCCAGGAGAGCATCAGCGTGGCAAGCAGGATGAGCGTGGTACCAATTCGATAGGGCATAGAGTCCGGTTTCCGGAAAACCGTGAAAAGCAGCCAGATTACAACCGTGCGACAGGCGGTACAACTGCACTAATGGCCAGTTAGCACGCCTGCCGCACAGTTCTAGACGACCGCCGGGCTGGGCGGAGATCTGCGGTGTCGCTGGGCCAGAAACGCAACCACCGCCAGCGCAATACCGGTGAGGTCTGTCCACAAACCGCCTTCAATCATCAGGAAGGCCGCCGCAATCAGCAGGATACGGGTCCAGGGCTTTGCCGCCGCCCTGGCAAACCAGCCCATTACCCCACCAGAGAGCATATACACACCAAAGAGCGCTGTTATCAGGGCGCGGGTGATGTCAAACCAGCCTGCGTCCATCAGCAGTGCGCCGTTGTAGAAGAACATGAATGGCACAATGAACGCCGCAATGCCAATCCTGAAAGACGCCACCGAGGTTTCCATGGCATTCGCTCCCGAGATACCGGCCGCCGCATAGGAAGCCAATGCCACCGGCGGCGTAATGGCGGAGACCACCGCGAAATAGAACACGAAGAAATGGGCCGTCAGGGGGTCGATCCCCAACTGTACCAGGCCGGGGGCAACCACCGAGGCGGCAACCGCATAGGCTGCCGTGGTGGGCATACCCATGCCCAGCAGGATGGATATGAACATGGCGAAGATAAGTGCCAGCAACTGGCTCGCTTCCGCCACATCCAGCAACAGCACCGAAAAGCGCGCGCCCACCCCCGTCAGGGAGATAACACCCACAATTACCCCGGCTGCGGCACATACCACGATGATCTGGATGGCCATGTAGGAAGCGATTTCCAGCGCTTCGAGTATCTTCCGGATGCCCATCTTGTTGGGAGAAAACCAGCTGACCACGGCCGCTGATACCGTCGCCAGCGTACCGGCCCGTATCACCGAATAGCCCATGAACAGGGCAACAATGAGAATGATGATAGGCACAAACAGGTAGCACTGTTTGATCATGGTTCTGAGCTTCGGCAACTCATCATCGCGCATGCCGCGCATGCCGGTTTTCGCGGCCTCAAAATCCACCATAAAGTAGACGGACGCGAAATACAGGATCGCAGGAATAACCGCCGCGATGGCAATCTCGGTATAGGGAATGCCGGTAATCTCGGCCATGATAAACGCGCCGGCGCCCATGATCGGCGGCATGATCTGCCCACCGGTGGAGGCGGCCGCTTCCACGGCTCCGGCAGACTGTTTGCTGTAGCCCACTTTCTTCATCAACGGGATAGTCAGCGAGCCGGTGGAAACCACGTTACCGGCACTGGTGCCGTTGATCATACCCATCAGGCCTGAGGCGAAAATCGATACCTTGGCGGGCCCCCCACGGGTACGGCCGGCGGCGGCGAAGGCAAAGTTCACGAAGTAGTCGCCCACCTTCGAGGCCTGAAGAAACGCCGCAAAAACGATAAACAGAATGATATACGTGGAGGAAACCGCCGTGGTGGGGCCGAGGATGCCAGCGTCGGTGTACACCTGGCTGAAGAACCGCTGCACCGACAGGCCAGGATAGCCAAGAAACCCGGGCAGATAGGGGCCCGCGAATACATACACCAGGAACACCAGTCCGATAACAACCAGGGCCAGCCCGGTCAACCGACGCGTCAGTTCCATGATCAGTGCGGTGCCGGCAATCGCAGCGAACGAAATTCCGACCGGAGCAAACGAGGTGCCCGTGGACATCCGCATAGAGGTGTTATAAACCACCAGGAAATAGGCCGCGACCGCCACCGAGCAGACGATCAGCACCAGATCGGGCACACTGAAACGCGAACGTCCGGTCTGGTGGAACCAGCTCATGACGATGCCCACGCCGGTCGCAGCCAACAGTGGCCAGCCAAAATGCCAGGTTTCCAGGTCTCCCGGAATGCGCGGCGTGCCGTCCAGAATCAGCTGGTGGAAAGAAAAGGTCTGATAGAGTGCGTACAGCGCCGGTACCATAGCGACGGCGCTGATCCAGGCGGTCCAGCGATGACGCACGGGCCCCTCACCGGCGGACACGAAACGCGCGCCGGCAAACAGGATGAAGCCCAGCACAAGAGCGCCTGCGATATGGACGATACGGAAGGACCAGGTTTCCAGCGGTGCGATGTTCAGGCTATACAGGTGGAAGGCTGAATAAGCGATTGCTATTACCGACACAAACGTTGCCAGTTTGCCTTCGAATAACCGGCGGTTCTCCTCCACCGGCTCCTGGTCAACGTCGTGAGCCAGGATATGGTCATCCTCGCCTTCTGGCGCGGCGTTATGTTCGGGGTTTTGTTTGTCAGTCATGATAGACCCTGCTTACGGAAAAACAGATGCCGGCGGGCTGCCGGCCGGGCTCCGAAGGGCCACAGGCGTGACCCTTTAGCCCACACGATGATTACTGGGCGATGTTCGCTTCTTCGATCGTGTAGCCGTTTTCGTTGAACCAGCGGGCTGCTCCCGGGTGCCAGGGCAGGACATTGTTTTTGGTGTAGTTCTCGGGTATGGAATTCTGGGCCGCCTTGTGGATGGAGACCATCTTGTCGTTGTTCTCCATAGTCAGCTTGGTGATTTCATACACGAAATCTTCCGGTACATCACAGTTCACGATGGAGAAGTTCCACATGGAGACCACACGGGATGGCTCATTCAGTGACTGGTAGGTACTGGCCGGAATCGTAAACTCGGACACCGGGAACTCCTCGGTTACCTTCTTCGCTTCCTCGTCCGTCATGCCAATAATATTCACGTCGGTCTGCACTTCCAGTTGGCTGACGGCCGGGATGGGAATGCCGGCGGCAAAGGCCACCACATCGATGAGGCCGTCCTGCAACTGCCCACCCAGGTCCGACCAGCTGCCGTTGCGACGTTCAAAATCAACACCAAGGGTTTCCATGATGCGGGGGAAGTAGGTATCGGATGTGGAGCCGGATGGGCCGAAGCCAATGGTAGCGCCATCCGGAATGTCGGAGATGGACGTGATACCAGAGCTGCTCAATGCCGTAACGGAGAACGGTGTCTCGTACATGGGGAACATCGCGCACACGTTGTCCATTTTCATACCCGGTGCCAGCGGGCTCGAACCATCGATGGACTCCTGCGCCGGCCCCAGGGTGGTTAATCCGAATTTCAGGTCACCGGTATGAACCAGCGCCATGTTCTGCATGGGGCCACCTGTAATCTCGGCCCCGCCAGACACGCCCACATTCTCGGCAATAAAGTTCGCCCATCCGGAACCATACGCAAAGTAGGTTCCACCCTGGCTGGCAGTGCCGACGGTAAAGTTGCTCGGCCAGTCAGACCGGTCCTGAGCAAGGGCGGGACTGACAATTGTGACAGTGGTTGTTAATGCCAACGCAATTACGGCTTGGGTTTTCATAGAGGTTGCTCCCCGTTTCATTGTGGTTGTTGGGTGCTCAACGAAGCACAGCAGGCTTCAGGGAGGAAAGGACAGCAAGGAGCACACCAGGTTGGAAAACTGCTTCTAAAACAGCAGCTTTTAGGACTAATGGGGATTCTGGATCTTCAGAATGGGTGGAATCCCACTCATCATTACCCTCGCAATGGGTGGAGATCGGCCAACGATGGAGTCGCGCCACCGCTTTCAACGGGCGCAAGCGGGCAGAGTGTCAAATCTTGTCCAATGTCTTCCATCGCGAGACGTTACTGTTCAAACTGTATACAGCTCAGTGACACACTCGATGCTGAGCCCAGCCCACTCCGGAAGAGTCGCC
>JAWWAM010000118.1:0-7502 GCA_033721715.1 Marinobacter sp. | reverse complement strand
GGGAAGCCCGGCAGGGTCCTGGCTTCCGGCATGATGCCGCCGATTACCCGGCGCCACAAGCGTAATAACCCGGAGTATTGTGAGCCAGCCATGACCAGATATCGCCTGAACCTGAGAATCACCGCCCTCTTTATGGCGATGGTACTGCTGTTTGCGGGTTGCGCCAGCGTGAACCTCGACTCTCACGTCGCCACAAGCGCCAGCGAAGCTCTTGATGTTGCTGCCAGCACAGGAGACCGCAAAGAGGCACAGTCCTATCTGTTGCAGGCAGCGGACAGGTTCCAGAATCAGAACCAGCACCGGGACGCCAGAACACTTCTGCAGAGTGACCAGTTTGATTCAGCTGATCCGGAGACGGAGAACCAACAACTGCTGCTGGCCATGGCAAGCGCAACCGCTCTGGATGACGCTTCATGGGCAGACGATATCACGGCAAGAATCACACCGGACCACTTTCTGAACTATGAACGGGACCTGATTGACCGCGCCGCAAAACTGCAGGAACAGACCTATCGGCTTGCCGGCGACAACCTGGCAGCCGCCGTCACTCTGATTCTACTTGCAGAGGCAGACGCCAATGCTGACACCCAGTCTCTCCATGACGCTATATGGCAGAACCTGAAACAGACATCCGACACGGAACTGGCTGATAAGGAAGGGCGCGCTATTGGCTATGAGGCCCAGGGCTGGCTTGAGCTGGCAGGCATTCTCAGAGAGCCCGGTACCAATCTGGAAGAACAGGGCAGGATGATCCGCAGCTGGCAGAATAACTGGCCGGATCATCCCGCGGCTTCGACCCCGCCAGCAGAGCTGAAGCTCATTGCCAGCCTGGCCGAAACGCGTCCTGAAAGGATCACACTGGCAGTTCCACTTAGCGGGCCCCTCGCCAGCGCCGGGGCCGCCATCCGCGATGGATTCTTTGCCGCCTACTATGAAGACGACTCAGCGGACCGGGAAAAAATCAGCCTCCGTGTCGTGGACACCTCTGGCAGCTCCTTTAACCAGCTCTACAACGAACTGAGCAATGAGGACCAGGACCTTATTGTTGGCCCCCTGGAAAAGGACGCGCTGGCATCACTGGCCGAGATGGACGCTTTGCCGGTTCCGGTTCTTGGGCTGAATTATTTACCCCAAGACACGGAAGCGCCGTCCGGGCTTTACCAGTTCGGCCTTTCTGCAGAAGATGAGGCGCGGCAGATCGCCGACCGCATGGCCGCTGAAGGCGTCGACCAGATTCTGGCATTGATCCCTGCTGGCGAGTGGGGGGACAGGCTAGAAAATGCACTGCTTCAGCGCCTGGAACAAAATGAAGGCGCGGCGCTGGATATAGAACGGTATTATCCTGAAGACAATCTGCGCGCAGTGACGGCCGATTTGCTGGGGATTACCGTCTCCCGTGACCGAGCCATCGACGTCGAACGCACCGCCGGCATCGACGTGGAGTTCGAACCCCGGCGCCGCCAGGATGCAGATGGCATCGTGATGGTGGCCGAGCCTACGATTGCAAGACAGTTCAAGCCGTTATTCGCCTTCTATTTTGGCGGCCATCTGCCAGTATATTCCCCGTCGATGGTTTATGAGGGCAATCCGGACCCCTCCCGGGACCGCGACCTGAATGGCGTTATTTTCACAGACACGCCCTGGATACTGGAAGAAAACAACCAGTTCCGGTCGGTTGTAAAAGAGGCCATGCCCGACATCAGAGGCCAGCTTGGCCGCCTGTTCGCCATGGGCGCGGATGCCTGGAATCTGAGCAAACGTCTACAGCTGCTGCAGCACGTGGAAGGGGCGACTCTTGATGGACAAACCGGAGAGCTGGCCATGACTCCCGGCGGCAGCATCCACCGGGAACAACTGTGGGCCCGCTTCCGCAACGGAACACCAGAGGAACTGCCGCCGATAGAAGAGTCCGCGACGACAGAAACGCAGGAAATAAACGAACTTCCCCTCCAGGAACAGTAAACCCGGGGCCCCGCCATGGATGGCGCTCAGCAATCCCGAAAATCTACCGGTAATCACGCAGAAGGTGTCGCCGCCCGCTACCTTATGAGTCGCGGCGTTCATATCCTTGAACGAAACGTGTTCAGCCGGGGCGGAGAGATCGATCTGGTCGGCAGGGATAGCGAAACTCTGGTGTTTTTTGAAGTTCGCTTCCGGGGCGCCGGCAGTCTGGTCGGCGCGGCGGAGTCCATCACCCCTACGAAACAGAAACGACTGATCAGGGCCGCCTCGTTCTATCTCCACAAGCACGGTCTGTGGAATGCCTTCAGTCGCATCGATGTTGTTGCTATTGCACCGGGCGAAAGCACAAAATACCGGATACAATGGATCAAAAATGCCATTCAGGCCTGACTATGACGGATACCGAGCAACAGATAAATCAGTGGTTCGCCACCCACATGGAGCATACCGCACACGCCGCCAGTTCCACAGCACCTGGCATAGAAAGAGCATCGGACGCCCTGGTCGGCACACTGCTCAGTGATGGCAAAATTATTACCTGCGCCAATGGTAATGCCAACATCCTTGCCCAGTACTTTTGCACCGCGCTACTTAATCGGTTTGAGCAGGATCGTCCTGCCCTGCCCGCAATCAACCTCGGCGCTGACGCAACAACGTATTCTGCCATCTGCCGCGACAACCGTTTCAACGATACGTTTTCCAGACAGGTACGGGCCATTGGCAAGGCCAATGATTTGCTCATGGTCTTTGTGGATGATGGTCACAAGGCCAATCTGATACAGGCCATACAGGCCGCTCATGATCGGGAAATGAACGTTGTGGTGCTGAGCGCCAAGGAAAAAACCGACATTACATCGCTATTGCACCCCGAAGATCATGAAATTGCGCTCGATAACCTTTCCCCCACTGCCGCCACCCCTATCATGCTGGTGATTATCAATGCCTTGTGCGGACTGATTGACGAAAAACTTTTCGGTGGGTAACAAAAAAGCCAGCTGGTTATAACCGCTGGCTTTTTTGGGACTGGCAACGCTTTCCAGAACAATCGGAGGTTATTTCACCACCTTGAGGGTTGGCCGACCACTAGGCCGCTCTCCGTTCTGGCCGTTGTCACCAGCACTATCTCCATCCTTGCCTTCCGGCCCTTCCGGATCCGGCGAGCCAGGTTCACTGCCAAAGACCATACCTTCGCCGTTTTCCTTGGCGTAAACCGCCATAACCGCTTGCAGAGGAATAAACACCTGCATAGGCACACCACCGAAGCGAGCACTGAACTCCAGCGCACCGTTTCCGATGACCAGACCGCGAACGGCCCCGGGGCTGATATTGAGCACGATCTGCCCATTTGCGACGTGCTCAGTAGGCACCTGCACGCCCTGGACTCCTGCATCGACCACAATATAGGGGGTGCAGTCGTTGTCGAGAATCCACTCATTGAACGCCCTGACGAGATAGGGGCGGCTCGATGTCATGGTTATCTTGCTATCAGGCACTGCCTTTCTCCTGAACCGGTTTCAGGCTCTGCAAATCAACTGCGAATGTCTTCTTCCAGGTCCGACAGGCTTGCCTTGAACCCTTCGCGACTGAAAATGCTGTCCATGTACTTTTGAAGCGGTTTCGCCTGCTTTTCATTGAGCTCAATTCCAAGAGCTGGCAGACGCCACAGAATCGGGGCAATACAACAGTCCACGATAGTGAACTCTTCCGACAGGAAGAACGGCATTTCACCAAACAGCGGTGCGGTCGCCAGCAGGCTCTCACGAAGCTCTTTACGCGCAGCATCCGAGGCCTTGGCATTTGGCTGGGCAAGAATCTGGTCCACCAGTCCACACCAGTCTTTCTGGATGCGATGAATCATCAACCGGCTGTTTGCCCGTGCCACAGGGTATACCGGAAGCAGTGGCGGGTGCGGGAAACGCTCGTCCAGGTACTCCATCATGATATTGGGCTCGTAGAGCACAAGGTCACGATCCACCAGTGTGGGAAGGGCATTGTAAGGATTCAGATCGGCCAGCTCTCCGGGCGGGTTGTCCGGATCAACATTTACGACGTCGACTGTTACGCCCTTTTCTGCCAGCACAATGCGGACTCTGTGGCTGTAATGACTGGCCGGGTCCGAGAAAAACGTCATTGATGACCGCTTGGTCACAACGCCCATAGAACTACCTCACGATTTGACTAACCGAATTGACCCTGAAAAACGCAAAAATCCAGCGGGCCGGCAATTGCCCGCTGGAACTCAGGGATAAGGATTATACCTGAAATCTCAGTGTACGTCCTTCCAGTATTCGCGATTAAGCAGGTAGGCAAAGATAAAGAAGATCGCCACAAAGATGAGGGCAAACATACCAAGCCTTTCACGCTCAACCTTAACCGGATCACCCATGTAGGACATGAAGTTGGTCAGGTCGTACATGGCGCTGTTAAATTCCGCTGGCGACATGGAGCCCTCGGTTTCCCACTCTGGACAGATATCCGCATTGCGGACGTCGCCACTGAGTGGGTCAACACTTGCCCCTTCACCAATTCGCGGCTCGACGGCACACAGCCCCTGCAGGTCTGCCATGACATGGGGCATACCAACGTTGTCGAAGACAACATTGTTCACGCCCAACGGACGAGTATCATCCTTATAGAAGCCGCGCAGGTAGGAATAGATCCAATCCTCGCCGCGAAGACGGGACTCCAGCGTCAGGTCTGGTGGCGGAGCGCCAAACCAGTCGGCCGCCATGTCCTTGTTCATGGAGTTCTTCATCAGCTCGCCAATTTTCGCGCCGGTGAAGATCAGATTCTCCTCATACAGCTCCTGAGGGATGCCCAGATCTTCAGACACCCGCTTATAGCGAGCATACTCCATGGAGTGACACCCCATGCAGTAGTTGGTGAAGAGGGCCGCACCTCGTTGGAGGGACTCTTTGTTGGTATGGTCCGGCTCCATCGCATCCAGTTCAACGGAGGGGGCCGCTGCCAGCCCGAGAGCCGGCAGGATCGCTATGAAAAGACCAACTATCAGCTTTCTCATTATCCTGTCACCCTCTCTGGAACTGGCTTGGTTTTCTCCATGCGCGTGTAGAACGGCATGAGGATAAAGTAGAGGAAGTAGAACGTTGTCAGAATCTGCGCAACGGTCGTACGCCCCGCTGTTGCCGGAACAATACCGAGGTACCCCAGAACGATGAAGCTCACTGCAAAGATCGCCAGGGCGATTTTGCTGAGCCATCCCTTGTAGCGCATGGAGCGCACCGGGCTCTTGTCAAGCCAGGGCAGGACAAACAGTATGGCGATAGCTCCACCCATGACGACCACGCCCCAGAATTTGGCATCCAGACCGAAGAGGTCGACGGTGACCGCTCGCAGCATCGCGTAGAATGGCGTGAAGTACCACACTGGCGCGATATGATCAGGCGTCTTGAGCGCATTCGCCGGCTCAAAGTTCGGTTTCTCCAGGAACAGGCCGCCCATCTCCGGGAAGAAGAACACCACGATAAAGAAGATAAAGAAGAACACACCAACGCCCATGAGATCATGAACGGTGTAATAGGGGTGGAATGGAATGCCGTCTTTAGGCACACCGTTTTCATCCTTGTTCTTCTTGATGTCGATACCGTCGGGGTTGTTCGAACCAACCTCGTGCAGCGCGAGGATGTGCAGGACCACCAGCCCGAGAAGGACGATCGGTAATGCAACAACGTGCAATGCAAAGAAACGGTTCAGGGTGATGCCGGAAATCAGGTAATCACCGCGGATCCACAGCGACAGGTCGTCACCGATAACAGGAATGGCACCGAACAGGTTCACGATTACCTGAGCACCCCAGTAGGACATCTGCCCCCATGGCAGCAGATAGCCCATGAAGGCTTCTGCCATCAGCACCAGGTAGATCAGCATGCCGAAAATCCAGATCAGCTCACGGGGCTTCTGGTAGGACCCATACATGAGGCCACGGAACATGTGAAGGTATACGACCACGAAGAAAGCGGAAGCACCGGTGGAGTGCAGATAACGGAGCAGCCAGCCCCATTCAACGTCCCGCATGATGTATTCAACAGAGGCAAACGCACCTTCAGCGGAAGGGTTATAGCTCATGGTCAGCCAGATACCGGTGATCAGCTGATTCACCAACACCAGCATGGCCAGGGAGCCAAAGAAATACCACATGTTGAAGTTTTTGGGCGCATAGTACTTGCCCAGGTGCTTGTTCCACGCGTCAACAATCGGAAGACGCTCATCAACCCAATTCACTAACTTGTTCATTACGCTGCCCCCTCAGGATCCAGACCGACGGTCAAGGTGTTCTCGTCGTCATAGCGGTAGGGAGGCACCTCCAGGTTAGTGGGTGCCGGCTGATTCGGGTATACACGGCCAGCCAGATCGTACTTTGAGCCGTGACACGCACAGTAAAATCCGCCCAGCCAGTCTTCGCCAAGATCAGCAGGAGCCACTTCCGGACGGAACTGGGGAGAACAGCCAAGGTGTGTACAGATGCCGACAACGACAGCGTAGTCTTCCTTGATGGCACGCAACTCGCCCTCAATGTAGGCAGGCTGGGCCGCATCCTCAGACAGCGGATCTTTTACGAGCTCATCCAGCTTGCGAATGTTCTCGTTCATTTCGTCGGTGCGTCGAATGACCCACACCGGCTTCCCGCGCCACTCGACAGTCATCTGCTGACCGGGCTCGAGCTTACTGACATTGACGGTGACCGGTGCACCGGCTGCTTCCGCTTTGGCACTGGGATTCCAGGATGCTACGAAAGGCACGGCCGCACCGACGACGCCGACACCACCCACCACAGACGTGGCACCGATCAGAAACCGGCGCCTGCCTTGGCTCACGTCGCCATTACTCATTATGGTTCTCTCCCATCAGGCGACATGCAGCCCTGTTAAAAGGGAAACTGCACATCGAAAAGGACTTCTCACAACCCAAAAATATAAGCGCTCAAATGGTAATGAAATTACCCTGCCCTTACAAGTCGGAAAGGTCTCAGGCCGGACCAATACCTGTTCCGGATCAAATTGATATTGATTTTTTCTCGACCACAAAAAAACCCGGCCAACGGACCGGGTTCTTCGGATCTGCTCCAGCAAACTTAACGCTTGGAGAACTGAGGACGCTTACGCGCCTTGCGCAGACCAACTTTCTTCCGCTCAACCTCACGGGCATCGCGGGTAACATAGCCCGCTTTGCGCAGCGCAGGGCGCAGTGTTTCGTCGTAATCCATCAGGGCACGGGTCAGGCCGTGGCGAATAGCGCCTGCCTGGCCGCTGATACCACCACCCTTGACGGTGATGTTGATATCAAAACGATCAGTAGATTCGGCGACAACCAGAGGCTGACGAACGATCATACGCAGGGTATCACGACCGAAAAACTGCTCGATGGTGCGCCCGTTGATGGAGATGTTACCGCTTCCCGGCTTGATAAAAACCCGAGCCGTGGATGTCTTGCGGCGACCAGTACCGTAATTTTGTGCTACAGACATATCCGCCTTCCGTTAAATGTCGAGTTCTTTGGGCTGCTGGGCTGCATGAGGATGC
>JAWWAM010000117.1:0-7544 GCA_033721715.1 Marinobacter sp. | reverse complement strand
CCCGGAGGGCGCCCGTATCGCCCGGATTCGTATTGTTCGCCGGCCCATTTTTGATCTCAGCGATCCGGAGCAGGACAATTTTCTCTACCGCACCCTCAACGCTCTTAATACACCCACCTGGGAGTCGGCTCTTCGTGCCCAGCTGGTGTTCAGCGAGGGGGACCTCTACGCCCCGGGTCTGGTCGCCGAGTCCGAACGTGTTCTCCGTCAGCGTGAGTACCTGACGGCGGCCTGGGTAGGTGTCACCCGTGTTTGTGGCGATGAGGTGGAAGTCAGTGTTCTCACGCGGGATACCTGGACGTTGTTTCCTTCGGTGGGAGGGTCACGTTCCGGGGGCGAGAACACCACCAATACTGGTCTTTCCGACCCGAACTTTCTTGGCTCCGGCAAGAGTGTGGGCGTGGCCTACACGAAGGACCCGGACCGTACCGAAACCAGCATAAATTATGATGACCCCAATGTTTTGGGTTCCCACTGGCAGACAGGGTTTTCCTACGATAAACGCAGCGATGGCCGCGGCCGCAGTGCTTACCTCGAACGTCCTTTCTATAGCGAGCGGGCGGACTGGAGGTTTGGGCTCAGTGGCGAGGACGACGTGCGGGAAGAGTCCCGTTTCGTGGGTGCCGAGGCCATTGCCGATTATCGCCGTAGCCAGGAATTGATGAGTATTGATGTCGGGTGGCGGCTGGCGGAGCGGGATGACCGCCAATGGCGACTGCTTGCCGGCTACCGTTACGATGCGCTGGAATTTGAGCGGCTGCCGGATGAGCCTGAGCTCGACCTGCTGCCTGAAAACCGCACCTTGAGCTATCCCTGGATTGGTTTCGACTACCGCGAAAATCGCTTCCGGGAGATGACGAATCTCACCCAGTTGCAACGGGTTGAAGATGTCCGGGATGGGATAGTGTGGCGGACAGAGCTGGGTTATTCGTCTCCGGGTCTCGGTGCCACCGAGGACCGTGTGGTACTGAATATAGAGTTCCAGGATGCGCTGCTGGCAACGGAAACCAATTACGCCCGTTACGAGCTGAGCCAGAGCGGTAACTACCGGCTGGATGAAAACCGCATTGAGAATCTGCAGGGGACACTCAACCTGGAATACTTTCACGGCGGTTCCGTACGTTGGAACAGCTGGTATGCCACTTTGTCTTTTACGGCAGCCCATAATCTGACCGCAGATGAGCAGCTTCTGATAGGCGGTGAAACTGGCCTTCGTGGTTATCCGAGTGACTACCAGCAGGGTGACCGGCGAGCACTGTGGACGCTGGAGCGCCGCTACTTTCCTGAGTGGCACCCGTTCAAGCTGTTTCGTCTGGGAGGGGTGTTGTTCACTGACGTAGGGCGAGCCTGGTTCGAAGACGGACGCAACAATGGCCCGGACAGCGGCGTGCTGAAAGACGTGGGATTCGGCTTGAGGCTGGCCTCAAGCCGAATCGAAGTGCAGCGGATGCTACACCTGGACTTTGCTTTCCCACTGGATGGGGACGACAGCATTGACCAGGTGCAGGTGTTGCTGCGGGGTCGAACCCGGTTCTAGGCGACGATGAACGTTACTTGATCCATTTGTCGCCCCAATGGGTGATGTCGTGCTGTTGCTGCATTTGCAGCGAACGTGCACCGGCAGCGGGTTCGGCTTCTTCTGCAGCTGCAATTTCCTCGTCGATCACCCGGGTTGAGAGTGATAACCAGCTTGTGACGAAGGCGGCCGCATCGCCGTTGATTTCCAGTGCCAGTTCGTCGACGTTGGTGATGTCGTCACAGGCGGAATGGTAACAGGGGTCAAAGGCAACGCCAGCCTCGCCACCAAACTTGGCAGCCTGTTCTTCGGTTTTCACCTCCTCGGCGCCGGTAAACAGGCCGCCGAAGGCAATACCGTCTTCAAAGAACTGCGCATAATCGGAGCGGAAACTTATTTGCGTGCCCTCCGCTGCAATTTCCCTCAGGTTGAAGTATTTCTCGAACAGCGCCTCTGTGGCGGCCGATCCCGGAGGGCCGGCGAGATCGAAGTCGGAACCATCGCCATCGTAGATAAAGTTGCCAAAGTTAGGCGAGCCAATCATGTCGTAGTTCAGGTAGACCTTGATCCTGTCCTTCTCTTCCTGTGACAGGCTGTTGACGTAGAAGGTTGAACCCACAAGGCCCGCTTCCTCCGCACCCCACCAGGCAAAGCGGACCTGGTTGCGGGGGTGGGCCCGTTTCATCTGCAGGGCCAGTTCCAGCAATGCGGCACTGCCGGAGCCATTGTCGTTAATGCCGGCAGCTTCATAGACAGAATCCAGGTGGGCGCCGGTCATCACCACATTGTCCGGGTTGCCCCGGTTGGTTTCAGCGATGACATTGACGGTTTCGGTCTGTTCCCTCACCACATCGGTTACAACCCGAAGCTCAAGGTCTGGCTGGTCTACCCAGGCAGCGCCAATGTCGTAGGTGGTGAACACCACGGGAATACCACCAGCATAGTCGTCGCCCAAAGTGGCGTTGATCAGGCCCATGTTGTCGTCAGTATTGCCCTGATTAAAAATCACCACGCCCACAGCGCCGGCATTGGCTGCATTGGTCGCTTTCTGCCCGAAGGCACAGGCTCCCCGCTGGATCACAGCTATGGATCCGGCCGGGAAGTCGGCGAAATCTTCGGGTTCGCAGCCACTGGTGGAGGTATTGTCTGGACCGAGCTGGACATCAACAGCGACGGCTGTGCCTGAGACATCGCCCGGTTCGGTCTGGGACAGGTAGTTGAAATCCTCTTCCCACACATAATCGGTCGGCGTTGGCGCAGTCATTTGTAGAATGCCGTCCCCGGACGGGTAGAAAGCGTTGAACGGGAACGCCTGGATGGTGACATCGTACCCGGCGCTCTCAAGGGTGTTCTTGACGTAGTCAACCGAGGCCTGGTAGCCGGGCAGGCCGGCAGCGCGATTGCCATCATTGGCTTCGGCTATCGCATAAAACATGTCGAGGTGATACTGGATATTGCTCGCCTGCATACAGCGGGGCAGACCGAATGGCGTACTGTTCAGGATGCCAAACCGACACTCGAATGGACTGATGTGGTCGGGACTCCAGAAATCGTTGAGTAGATCACCGGTGGATTTCTGGCCTGGCGCGGCCTGAGCGGTTATTGCAAACAAAAGAGATCCCAAAGCCAGGGTGTGGCTTGCGGTGCTGAGTTTCATTGGTATTCTCCATTCCTGGGAGTTTGTTGTTGGAGCCGCTTGTGGCGGTCTTTCAGCGCAGCGATGCCCGAATAGGTGGTAAACAGGCATCTGGGGTATCACTACGTCCTTCGATACCACTCAGGAAGATTAGTCGTGGATATTCCGTCCATCCACACGTAGAACATTACAAAGTGTTATTTTTTCAATAGGGCCACGATGGCCGCAGGGAAGAACTGCCATGCCGGTTTCTGCACACTATGCACTTACTGTCCTGATCTGGGGGCTTACCTGGACCGCTATTCGCCTGCAGGTAGAGTCGGCGCCGGTGGATATTTCGGTGTTCTACCGTTTCCTCCTGGCCTCAGTGGTGACCCTGGTAGTGCTTGTCGGGCTACGCCGCCTGCAGAAGCTCAACCTGAAGCAACATGGCTGGCTGGTGCTTCAGGGCCTGACTCTTTACAGCGTGAACTTCCTGCTCATTTATCGTGCTGCTGAGGCCATGACCAGTGGCCTGCTGGCGGTAGTGTTTTCGCTGGCGGCTCTGTTCAACGCGGTGAACGGATGGTTGTGGCTGGGGCTGAGGCCTACGGCCCGGCTTTACCCGGCCGTGGCGCTGGGCATTTCCGGCGTCGCATTACTGTTCTGGCATGACCTGCAGCTGGGTAACGCCACCGGTGCGAGCATACTGTTTGCCATCGCCGGCACGTTCTGGTTCTCCATGGGCAACCTGGTGAGCATCAAGGTGCGACTGGCAGAGGTCCCCCTACTGGTCGCCAACGCATGGGCCATGGTCTATGGTGCGTTAATCCTGGGGGTCTGGTGCCTGGTTCAGGGGGCGGAGTGGGTGGTGCCCACAGCGGCCACCTTCTGGGGTGCAACTGTATTCCTTGCTGTGCCCGGCTCCATTATTGCCTTCTACTCCTACATTACGGTGATCCAGACACTGGGTGCAGACAAGGCAGGCTATGCAACAGTGCTGTTCCCGGTAGTGGCCTTGAGTGTTTCCACGTGGCTGGAGGGATTCGAGTGGACCATTACTGCGGTGTCGGGGGCAATGCTGGCGATCCTTGGAAACTACGTGCTGTTTCGCCGACCCGCCCAGAAACCTTAGCGTCTGCTATATACTGTTAACGAACACATTTCCCGGGAAATGGGGCCTGCCCAATGACGAACAGAGTTGATATCCATTACTGCACAGGGTGCCGCTGGCTGCTTCGCTCGGCCTGGATGGCACAGGAGTTGTTGAGCACCTTTGAAGGCGAACTGGATTCGCTGGCTCTGCATCCGGGAAGCGGCGGCATTTTCGAGGTGTGGGTTAACGGCAAGCGCATCTGGTGCCGCAAGGAACAACAGGGTTTTCCGGAGATCAAGGTGCTCAAGCAGCTGGTGCGGGATGAAATCGACCCGGAACGTTCCCTCGGTCACGTGGATCGTTGAAGCCCGGGACAAATAACTCTTGCCCGGGCTCGGGTTTTAAGCCCTCAGAAGGAATGCCCGAGCAATCCCAGTACTCCCAGAACGATCAGGTAGCCTGCCACGATATAGTTGAGCAGCTTCGGAAATACCAGTATGGCAATGCCCGCACCAAGACTGATGAGAGGGGCAAGTTCAAGGTGAAGTGTCATACGACTGGTCTCCTGTAGTGATTATTTTCTGACGAACGCCAGGAATCCACCCGCAACAACGGCTGCGGCGCCACCAATCAGGTACCACATGGTTTCATCCGTAAAACGGCCGGTAAGCGTTTCGGTGATCTGGTCGCCCACTGATTGTGTGGACTGGTACCCGAAGAAGAGCAGGGCAATACCTACCACCAGCAGAACGAGGCCAATGAGTTTCGTGCTTCCCATTCCAATTTCCTTATAGTGTGCTTGTGGAACCAAATCTCAAGACCCAAAGTAGCCTTGAGCCTGCCAGTGTAGCAGGTGAATGGGGCAGGGTATCTTACCGGAGTGCAACTGTTAATGACTGCCATGACCAACGACGAAATGAAGCAGATCCTCGAACTGAACGGTGAGGAACGATACGACTACTTCCTGAGCCTGGTGGGGGAGGAGCGGGAAATCTGGATTCTGGTGAATGCGGACAACCGCTTCCTGAAGATCGAATCTGGCGACGGGGCCCTTGCTCATTTGCCTGTTTGGCCCAGCTCGGCATTTGCAGTGGCATACGCTGAAGGCGCCGGTGACCTCTCCCCGAAAAGTATCTCTCTGCCTGATTTTTTCAAAAAATGGGTGCCCGGTCTGACCAGAGATGGACTGGAGGTGGGTGTGTTTCCCGGGCGCGATGACACACTGTGGATAACGGAGCCAGAGGAGCTGAAACGCGACCTGCAGGACGAGATGTCAAGCTTCTGAAGAAGGGGAAAGGGCTTGGAAGTATTACTCATCATCCTGGTTATTGCCGTTGCGGTACTTGTACCGGTCGGTTCGATACTCGGCTTCCTCGCCTTTCGCCGGCATGGCGATCAGGCGGCTCGCATGGCGTCGATGGAGCGTGAACTCACAACGCTGCGGGCGGAAGTCGCCGGTGTCAGACGCCAGATGGCGCAGGAGGATCAGCCCCTCACACTGGAGCTGGACGAGCCGGAAGCGGTCGCGGCAACCGCACAGCCTCTGACGGAACGCCGCTCGGTCCCGGAAACCTCATCGACGGATGGTTGGGCTGCTTCGGCCCGTCCGGCAGCCAGTGATCGCTTGGGTTCGAGCACGTCTTCCCGCCTGGCCCGAGCTCTGAAAGAAAACTGGATGGTCTGGCTTGGTGGCCTGAGTGTGGCCCTGGCAGGAATATTCATGGTCAGCCATTCCATCAATGCCGGGCTTATCGGCCCTGTACTGCAACTGGGCATGGCTGTGGCAAGTGGCATTGCGTTGCATGCCGGGGCCGACTATCTGCGCCGCCGTAACCGGGGGGCGGATCAGGTATTCGCTGCCCTGGCTGGTGGGGGCAGTATTACACTCTATGCAGCGTTGCTGGCTGGTGTACACCACTATGGGCTGATCGCCCCAATGATGGGGCTGGCTGGCCTGGCGTTGGTATCGCTGGCCACCATGGTGTTGGCACTGGTGCACGGCCCTTTGCTGGCAGTCATGGGGTTGAGTGGCGCCTACCTGGTGCCTTTGCTGGTCGGTGGCGATGACGGCAGCGTGGCGTTCGTGCTGTCTTACAGTTTCCTGATAACCCTCAGTTCGCTGCTATTGATGCGTTACGTGTACCGTGACTGGTTGTGGTACGGGACCCTGAGCGGTGCGCTTTTATGGTGGCTGATTACCGCGTCCTCCGCCGCTATCAGCGCGGCTACCGCCTGGTATATCGCGGGTTTGTTTCTGGCCTTTGCGGTCCTGCCGGGCGTCGTAAAAGCAGATGCGCCACGGCTGCGGGAAGGCCTGGTTTCCTTGCTGGTTCTCTGGGGCCTGTCGATGGTGGATCAGCCCGTAGCCAGCCCGCTGTTCTGGAGCTGGCTGCTGATTCTTCCGGTGGCTGCGGTGGTGCCACAGAGCCGCGGGTCCCTGTGGTTCCTTCCCTGGAGCGCAGTATTGGTCAGTGCAGCAGGTTGGTTAGGTTACAGCGCTCGCCGGAATGCAGACACGCTATACCTCACGCAGATGCCGCTGGAGCAGCAGGGCCACTTCCTTTCCTATCTGGTTGCTGCAGCCATCATCACTCTTGGTCTGGGGTTGTGGCACTGGGTCCGCCAGAGTAGTCAGCGGCGATGGGCATCGTTAACATTTCTGTCGCCACTGGTCTGGCTGGTTCTGGGTTGGTTGTTGCTTCACGGCTACCAAACGTCTTTCAGCTGGTCAATGTCGATGCTGTTGATCGGCGGTGGGTACGGCGTGTTGGCGTGGAAATTGGAAGGGCGTGAACGCTATCGGGGAGGTGTGGTGTGGGCCGTACTGGCGGCGCACATAAGCTACTCCCTGGCGGCAGTGATGCTGTTCCGCCAAGGGTCCCTGACGCTGGCGCTCTCTGCCCAGTTCGTCAGTCTGACCTGGCTGGCACGCCGTTATGAGATGCCGGAACTGTACCTGCTTTTGAAAATCGCGCTGGCCCTGGTGGTTGCGCGGCTGACCTTCAATCCATGGTTGCAGGACTACAACACCACGGTGCACTGGCCACTGTGGACCTATGGCGGGGCCACCCTGTTTGCGGGCATCGCTACCTGGATGGCCGGCAGGAACAGGGCCATCCGTCCGTGGCTTGAAGGGGCAACATTGCACTTGCTGGTGTTGTTCCTGGGCGCGGAAATGCGTTACTGGCTCTATGATGGCGATATATTTGCCCGGGAGTACAGTTTCACCGAGGCAACCATCAACACCTTGCTCTGGGGTGCACTGAGCTTGACCTACATGGTGCGCGCAGGAGCAAGCCAGTCACTGGCCTGGCTCT
>JAWWAM010000116.1:0-7574 GCA_033721715.1 Marinobacter sp. | reverse complement strand
CTGGGTGCGCTTACCGCCAGTGCCTCGTATATTGCCGCGCCGGTGGCCGTGCGACACGCCATTCCCGACGCGGATATCGGGCTGGCCATGCTGGCGTCGCTCGGTATGACGTTCCCGTTCAACGTATTGATTGGCATCGGCTTGTACAGCTATTTCCTGGAGGTTCTGAACGCCTAGGGACTGGCTGAAGCCGGCTGCTCATGCAAAACAGGCCAGTGCACCGGCGGTTTCAGGTGCCATTGTGATTTACCCTGAGAGGGTTATGATGGTGCTAGAGTTCCAGCCAGGAGGGCATGGCTTTGGTACAGCAAAGGGACGTAACCGTATTCTACGATGATCGGGTACTGGCTCATTCGCCCGACAGTAAGGTGGATTTTTTGCCAGGGCGCCTGGACAAGCGGATTCGCACGATTCTTTCCGGGCTGGATGTGCAGTGGAAGTACCCGGAGCACCCCGGCCGCATCACGGCCATCATGGACCTGCTGGAACGTGAACCGATCCCCGGAGTGCGCATTGAGCCGGGCAAGGCGGCCACGAAAGATGAGCTGAGCCGGGTCCATACCCGGTCTTTCCTTGATGACATTTTTTCTCTGCGAAATGAAAGCGCCTGGCTGGATGTGGATACCACAGCGGTTTCGCCGGGCAGTGTCCAGGCTGCCGAAGTGGCCGCGGGCACTGCAATCGCCGCCGTGGAAGCGGTGGTTGAGGGCCGTACCGGCAGCGCTTTCGCGGTAGTGCGGCCGCCGGGGCACCATGCCGAGCCGGCACGGGCCCGGGGCTTCTGCCTGTTCAACAATGTGGCGATTGCCGCAGCCCACGCCCATGCTGCCCTGGGCTGCAAGCGGGTATTGATTGTCGATTGGGATGCCCATCATGGGAACGGTACCCAGGATATCTTCTGGGCCGACCCGGACGTCATGTTCTTCGATATGCACCGCGCTGCCCCCTTCTACCCGGGTACCGGCCAGCTGACCGATGTCGGGGCAGGACGGGGTGAGGGCACCACTATCAACGTGCCCATGCCCGCCGGCGCCGGCGATGTGGCCTATCTGAAGGCCATGCGTGAGATCCTGGTGCCGGCTGCAGACTATTTCAAACCTGACCTGATACTGGTCTCCGCTGGCTTTGATGCCCACTGGTTCGACCTGGCACTTAACGTGTCCTACGAGGGTTTTGCCGCCATGACGGGAATAGTCCAACAAATTGCAGACAAGCACTGTAAGGGCCGGTTGGCCATGATCCTTGAGGGCGGTTACAATACCGAATCACTGTCTCATGGCGTACATGCGGTGCTTAAGGCGCTGGCTGGAGGCGTGGTGATGGAACCAAAGGACTGCGGCACAGAGGAAGTGGAGATAGCCACCGAATTCCACAAGGGTGCCTTCCAACCCGATAACACGGAATAGTTCTTTGCTATTACCCGCCCAAGAATAAAATAGTAGTTACCTATCGGACACCTAAAAACAATCAATTTGAATGTTCTTGATTGGACCAATATATTGTCCATCTCAAGTTAGCCAATGCCTCAATTAACCAAACGGAGATAATTTTTATGGGTATGATTAACAGCGAAATTCAGCCGTTCAACGCGACCGCTTTCAAACAGGGCGAGTTCGTTGAAATTTCCGAAGCCGATGTAAAAGGTAAGTGGTCGGTATTTTTCTTCTATCCGGCCGACTTCACCTTCGTATGCCCGACCGAGTTGGGCGACGTTGCAGACAAGTACGAAGAGCTGCAAAAGCTGGGCGTGGAAGTGTTCTCTGTGTCTACTGACACCCATTTCACCCACAAGGCGTGGCACGACAGCTCCGAGACCATCGGCAAGATCAACTACTTCATGGTAGGCGACCAGACCGGCACCATCACCAACAACTTCGGTGTTATGCGTGAAGGCCAGGGCCTGGCAGACCGCGCCACCTTCCTGATCGATCCGGATGGTGTTATCCAGGCGATGGAAATCACTGCTGAAGGTATCGGCCGTGATGCAGACGACCTGCTGCGTAAGGTAAAAGCGGCACAGTACGTTCGTAACCATCCTGGCGAAGTTTGCCCGGCCAAGTGGAAAGAAGGCGAAGCTACTCTGGCTCCGTCCCTGGACCTGGTTGGCAAAATCTAAGGTTTTGTTCACATCAAAACCTGTACGAGGGCCCGCTTTGCGGGCCTTCTTTGTTTCTATCTGGTTGATTTTCAGAGTCGAATAGCAAAGGGCTATCAAATACTTTAGATCAATTAATTTGAGCTCTACCTGGCGGGACCGTATCGTAGTTGCATATTCGATTCACGACTCAACCTGAGTTCGCACATTCAGTTTTACGATATCCGAAGGGGAAAAGAGAGCATGTTGGACGCCAGTATCAAGGAGCAGTTGAAAGCCTACATGGAAAAGTTGCAGCAGCCGATCGAGCTGGTTGCAGCTTATGATGACAGCCAGAAGTCCCAGGAGCTGAAGCAGCTGCTGGACGAAATCGAACCGATGTCGGACAAAATCAGCCAGCGCACAGACGACTCAGGGGATGTGCGTCGCCCCTCGTTTGCCATCAACCGCGTCGGCACCGACATTGGCGTGCGCTTTGCCGGCATTCCCATGGGCCATGAATTTACCTCGCTGGTGTTGGCGTTGTTGCAGGTAGGTGGGCATCCGGCCAAGGCAAGCCAGGATGTGATCGAGCAGGTCAAAGAACTGGACGGAGAGTTCGAGTTTGAAACCTATTTCTCTCTCTCCTGCCAGAACTGCCCGGATGTGGTTCAGGCGCTCAACCTGATGAGCGTTCTCAACCCGAAGATCAAGCATACCGCCATCGATGGTGCCCTGTTCCAGGACGAAGTCGAGCAGCGTGAAGTCATGGCCGTACCCAGCGTTTACCTTAATGGTAAGCCGTTCGGCCAGGGCCGTATGACCCTGGAGCAGATTATCGCCAAGGTAGATACCGGTGCCGAAGCCCGCGAAGCCGAGAAGCTCAAGCACAAGGACCCGTTCGAGGTTCTGGTGATCGGCGGCGGCCCGGCTGGCTCATCCGCAGCTATCTACGCGGCGCGTAAAGGCATTTCCACCGGTATTGCCGCCGAGCGTTTTGGCGGCCAGGTGGCGGATACCATGGGTATTGAAAACCTGATTTCCGTGCCCTACACCGAAGGCCCCAAGCTGGTGGCAGCCATGGAACAGCACGTTAAAGAGTACGATGTGGACATCATGAATCTGCAGCGCGCCGAGAAGCTGATCCCGGCAGCCAGCAAGGGCGGCCTCCACGAGGTGCGTCTTGCCAATGGCGCATCGCTGAAAAGCCGCTCGGTGATTCTGTCTACCGGCGCCCGCTGGCGCCAACTGGGGGTACCCGGCGAAGACGAGTACCGCAACAAGGGCGTGGCCTATTGTCCGCACTGTGACGGCCCATTGTTCAAGGGCAAGCGTGTGGCGGTGATCGGCGGTGGTAACTCCGGCGTGGAAGCGGCCATCGACCTGGCCGGTATCGTCGGCCACGTCACCCTGCTGGAGTTCGCTTCAGAAATGAAGGCGGACGACGTACTGCAGAAAAAGTTGCGCAGCCTGAAGAACGTGGAAATCCTGACGTCAGCACAGACCACCGAAGTCGTGGGCGAGAACGGCAAAGTCAGCGGCCTGAAATACAAGGACAGGGACAGCGGGGAAGAGCATCACGTGACCCTGGAAGGCGTGTTTGTCCAGATCGGCCTGATTCCAAACACCGAGTGGCTGAAAGGCGACATTGAGCTGAGCCAGCATGGTGAGATCATTGTCGACGCCCGTGGCGAGACCTCAATACCGGGTGTCTTTGCCGCGGGGGATGCCACCACGGTCCCCTACAAGCAAATTGTGATTTCCATGGGTGAAGGTTCCAAGGCCGCCCTGAGCGCCTTCGACTTCCTGATCCGTAACTCTGCTGATGAGAGTGACGAACAGGCGGCCTGAGTCACCGCCTGAAAACAGGTTCACACACGGCTGACCCCAAACAGACAGTTCGTGTTTTCAGCCCCGCTATCCGGTTTCCGGACAGCGGGGCTTTTTTATGGCGCCGGGTTCGGGTTGTAGCGACAGATTACTTTCTGTACACTTTATTTTAATTGAACGTTCAATTAATAAAGATCAGGTCGAAACGCGATGCCGATTGTCGGAGTAAAAGACACCCGAAAGCAGCAGTTGATCGATGCCACCATGGCATCCATTGCTGAGCTGGGCCTGCAGAACACCACCATCATCTCCATCAGCCGCCGTGCCGGTATGTCCTCCGGAATTATCAGCCACTATTTTGGTGGCAAGCAGGGGCTGATCGAGGCAGCGCTGCGCTACCTGCTCGACCAGCTTGGGAAGGAACTGCGGGAGCGCATGGCCCGTACCGATGGCTCTCCGGAGCAGCGCCTGTGTTGCATCGTGGAAGCCAACTTTTCCGAGTTCCAGCGCTCTGATCTGGCGGCGAAGACCTGGCTCAGCTTCTGGGCCCGCTCCATGCACGAGCCCGGCTTGCAGCGCCTGCAGCAGATCAACAACGCCAGGCTTTACAGCAATCTTCGGTATTCCTTTGCCCAGCGGTTACCCAAACAGGCCGCTACCGAAGCGGCACGCCAGATGGCCGCAATGATTGACGGCTTCTGGTTGCGCAGTGCCCTGAGCATGGACCCCGAGGAAGGCTTCGCCGCCGCAGAAACACTGTGTAAGCGATTTGCATTGAACGCTCTCACTCCGTCTACGAATTCACCAGCCCAGGTTTGAACCCCATGACTGCATTGCCCCGTTACCAGAACTTCATCAACGGCCAGCCCATGGCCAACAGCTCCGGTGAAACCTTCCCCGTGGTCAACCCGGCCACCGGTGAGGTGATCTATGAAATGGAAATCGCCGATGAGACTATCCAGCAGGCCGCGATTGAAAGTGCCCAGGCGGGTTTCAAAGCCTGGTCCGCCATGACCGGGGCTCAACGCGGCCGCATTCTTCACCGTGCCGTGGCCCTGCTGCGGGAGCACAACGACGAGCTGGCAGCACTGGAAGTGAAAGACACCGGCAAACCCTGGCAGGAAGCCGAGGTAGTGGATGTGGTGACCGGCGCCGACACCCTCGAATATTTTGCCGGCCTGGCGGCCTCGGTTGAGGGCAACCAGCAGGACCTGGGCGGCGATTTTTACTACACCCGCCGCGAACCTCTGGGGGTGTGTGCCGGTATCGGTGCCTGGAACTACCCGCTCCAGATTGCCTGCTGGAAGTCTGCTCCGGCGCTGGCGACCGGTAACAGCATGATCTTCAAGCCCTCGGAGGAAACCCCGATGGGGGCACTGAAGCTGGCGGAGATCTTTGCAGAGGCCGGGGTTCCCGCCGGCGTGTTCAACGTAGTGCAGGGGGCCGGTGATGTCGGCGCCTGGCTGACGCATCATCCGGACATTGCCAAGGTGTCGTTTACCGGGGAAGTGGGCACCGGCAAAAAGGTGATGACCGCAGCGGCCTCTACCCTGAAAGACGTGACCATGGAACTGGGTGGCAAATCGCCACTGATTATCTTCGAAGACGCCGATATTGAAAACGCCGTTTCGGCGGCAATGCTGGGTAACTTCTATACCCAGGGCGAAGTCTGCACCAACGGCACCCGGGTATTCGTACACGAGGCGATTTATTCGCAATTCATGGACCGGTTGCTGGAGCGCACGCTGAGCAACATCCGCATGGGCGACCCTACCGATCCGGAGACCAATTTTGGCGCGTTGATCTCGCAGAAGCACCAGCAACTGGTCCTGGACTACATCGAGAAAGGCATCGCCGAAGGCGCCACCCTCAGCCACGGTGGCAAGGCCGCAAAACCCGCATCCGCCCCTGGTGGTTACTTCGTGGAGCCTACCATCTTCACCGACTGCACCGACGACATGACCATCTGCCGCGAGGAAATTTTCGGCCCGGTGATGTCGGTCCTGACCTTCTCCGGTGAGGACGAGGTGATCGAGCGCGCCAACAACACCGACACCGGCCTGGCCGCAGGCGTCTTCACCAGCGATATTCGCCGCGCCCACCGGGTGATTCATCGCATCCAGGCCGGCATCTGCTGGATCAACAGTTACGGAGCCTCGCCGGCGGAAATGCCGGTGGGTGGCTACAAACTCTCCGGCGTGGGCCGCGAGAACGGCCGTGTCACGCTCGACCACTACACCCAGCTTAAGGCGGTGTATGTGGGAATGGAGGATATAGACAGCCCTTTCTGAGTGGGCTGCCGGGAGTTGCGTATGAAAGAAGCGAATTACGATTACATCATTGTAGGGGCGGGGTCTGCGGGTTGTGTGCTGGCCAACCGGCTTACCGAGGATGGCCGCCACCGGGTGCTGTTGCTCGAAACCGGAGGCAGCGACAAGAGCATTTTTATCCAGATGCCCACGGCGCTCTCCATCCCCATGAACACCAAAAAATACGCCTGGCAGTTCGAGACCGAGCCGGAACCCTACCTGGATAACCGCCGCATGCACTGCCCCCGGGGCAAGGTGCTGGGTGGGTCTTCCTCCATCAACGGTATGGTCTATGTGCGCGGCCACGCCCGGGATTTCGATGAATGGCAGGAACAGGGTGCCGATGGCTGGGACTATCGCCACTGCCTGCCCTATTTCAGGAAGGCGGAAACCTGGGCCTTTGGTGCGGACGAGTACCGTGGAGGCAGCGGCCCGTTAGGGGTAAATAACGGCAACAACATGCAGAACCCGCTCTACAAAGCCTTTGTGGATGCGGGTGTGGATGCGGGCTACTTTGCCACTGCGGACTATAACGGCGAGCGCCAGGAAGGCTTCGGAGCCATGCATATGACGGTCAAGAACGGCCGCCGCTGGTCCACTGCCAACGCCTACCTGCGCCCGGCCATGGCGCGGGACAATCTGACCGTGGTTACCCACGCCCTGGTGCACAAGGTATTGCTCGATGGCAAGCGGGCCACCGGCGTGCGCTATGAGAAAGGCGGCAAGCTGGTGGATGTGGCTGCTTCTGAGGAAGTGATCCTGTGTGCGGGCTCCATTGGATCCCCCCACCTGCTGCAGCTTTCCGGTATCGGTAACCGTGAGGTCCTGGAGCAGGCCGACATTCCCGTCAATCACGAGCTGTCCGGTGTAGGCGGCAACCTGCAGGATCACCTGGAATTCTACTTCCAGTTTCGCTGCAAGGAGCCGGTCTCGCTCAATGGCAAGCTCGACTGGTGGAACAAGCTCAAGATCGGTGTTCGCTGGCTGCTGAAGAAGGATGGCCTGGGCGCCACCAACCACTTTGAATCCTGCGGCTTTATCCGCTCCAAAGCGGGTGTCGAATGGCCGGACCTGCAATACCACTTTCTGCCGGCGGCCATGCGCTACGACGGTAAGGAAGCCTTCAATGGCGACGGCTTCCAGCTCCATGTTGGCCATAACAAGCCCAAGAGCCGTGGTTCAGTGTACGTCCAGTCAGCCGACCCCAGGCAGGCACCGCGTATCCTCTTCAACTACCTCCAGCACGAGGATGACCGCGAGGGCTTCCGTGACTGCGTGCGCCTGACTCGCGAAATTGTCAGCCAGCCTGCAATGGACGCTTACCGGGGCCCGGAAATTCAGCCGGGCATCGACGTGCAGAG
>JAWWAM010000115.1:0-7589 GCA_033721715.1 Marinobacter sp. | reverse complement strand
TTGAAAATGAGATCCGTCGGCACCCCGACCAATACCTCTGGATGCACCGACGCTTCAAAACCCGGCCTTCAAAGGAAGACCCGGATCTCTACAAGGAAGGAAACTGAATGCATTCTCTAATGAACCATGGACGGCAACTGCGGTGACAACTGATCGCTCCAGCCCGCCAGCGCCGGTCGTCTGGCTTCTCACAGACAACAAGCCCGGGCATCGTAATCAGCTCAAAGGGCTGGGCAACCGTTTACGCGTGCTCGCCGGAGCCCAGGTTGTTGAAATTGACGCCACGAAAATGTCAGTCCCCCTTTGGCGGGCAATACTGGGCATTGCCCCGACCATGGATAGAACCCTGGGAGCTCCGAGGCTGATTATTGCCGCCGGCAGCGGCACCCATCGCCTGCTGCTCTCCCTGCGACGCCGGCGGAAAGCAAAAACGGTTGTTGTGATGAAACCGGGCTTTCCTATCGGGTGGGTCGATGCGGCCATCATTCCCGAGCACGACGCTGTCAAACCTTTGAAACACATCCTCATCACCCAAGGCGTCATCAACGCTGTCACGCCTTTGGCACGCATTATCGACAAGCCCGAAGGCCTGATTCTCATCGGCGGGCCCTCCTCCCATTTCGACTGGGACGATGACGTATTACTGGGGCAAGTGTCTCAACTCATGGGGCAGTATCCCGAATGGCGCTGGACCATCAGCGGTTCCCGCAGAACACCGGAATCCATTCTGGAGCCACTGCAGGAATTGGCAGGCCCCAAAGTCACCGTGGTGGACCCGGCTCAAACCCACGCAAGCTGGCTGCCCCACCAACTGGCCGCCTCCCGCGCCGTCTGGGTCACACCTGACAGCGCTTCCATGGCGTGCGAGGCCGCCACCTCCGGCGTCGCTACCGGCCTTTTCGAACTGGCTCCCAAACCAAACAGCCGGGTTGCCCGCGGCATGGCCAGCCTGGTAGAAAAAGGCTACGTTGCGCGCTGGAGTGACCATGCCTCGGTGATGGCTGGCAAACTACCAGGATCCCATCAACTGTGGGAAGCAGACCGGGCCGCTAGATGGCTGATCCGCCAATTCCTGAAAGGAGGCAAGCCTTGAGGATTCTGCAGGCTTTGCCCGCACTCTACAGCGGCGGCGTTGAACGGGGCACTGTGGAATTCGCTGCTGACCTGGTCAAGCGCGGACACGAATCCTTTGTGGTATCAAAGGGCGGCCCCTTGGCCGAACAGCTCCGTGGGCAAGGCTCCAAACACATTTTCATGCCCATACACCGAAAGAGCCCGGCCTCTTTCGGGCAAATTCTGCCCATGCGGAAACTGCTGCTGGAGCTGAAGCCGGATATCGTGCATGTCCGCTCACGTATGCCGGCCTGGATCATCTGGCTCGCCTTGAAAAGCATTCCGGCAAACGAGCGGCCGGCCGTTGTTTCCACCTTTCACGGCATGTATTCCGTCACTCCGTACAGCGCCATAATGACCCGTGCTGATCACATCATCGCCGTGTCCGGGTGCGTGAAGGATTATGTGCTGAAGAATTACCCGGTACCGGAAGAAAAGCTGACTGTCATCCAGCGTGGAGTGGATGTCGATGCCTTCCGACAGCGGGAGCTCAGCTCACAATGGCTGGAGCGATGGCTGCGGCAGTATCCGCAACTGGCGCGCCAGAAAATCATCATGATGCCCGGGCGCATTTCGCGCTGGAAAGGCCAGCTGAATTTCCTGGCCATGATGGCGCAACTGGTGCAGGAACGGCCGGATTGTCATGGCATAATCGTCGGCGGCGCTGAGCCTGGCAAAGAGCACTTCCTGGAAGAGCTTGAAAAGGAACGGGCCCGCCTGAACCTGACCGACAAGGTCAGCTTCCTTGGGCAACGCAATGACATGACCACCCTGTATCTGCTGGCGGATGTGGTGTGCCACATGTCCACCAAACCAGAGCCCTTTGGACGTACTGTTACCGAGGCGCTGGCCTCCGGCACCCCCGTCGCCGCCTTCGATCGGGGTGGCGCCGCCGAAACCCTCCGCGCCTGTTTTCCCCAGGGGTTGGTACCGCCAGACGACATTGAGCAGTTTGCCCAGACCACGCTGTCACTGATCGACAAGCCCGAACCTGAGATCGAGATTCCATGGCGGTTCCGGCTGGAGGCTCAGACCGAAACAACTCTCAAGGTTTATGAAAACCTGCTGGCCCGGAAACAGGCTCAATAATGGCGCCCCCCGACCTGCTGACTGTTGCGCTGTTGATCGCCACCCCCGGCACTGGCTGGGGCGGGATGGAAAAACACACTGCAGACCTGGCGAACGCTCTTGCAGCACGCGGCCACACGATTCACGTGCTGGCCCATCCCGCCTATAGCAAACGCTTTTCGGAACCCGTTCTTTTCCATTCGCAGCCGTTCCAGCTTGGCCGACGCAACCTGTGGCTCCGATACCGCCTGCGAAAAACCCTCCGTGCCCTAAAGCCAGACATTGTCCATGCCCAGGGCAACAAGGCCGCGAGTCTGACCAGTACCGTTGAGCGCCATGGCCGGATAACCGTTGGCACGCTTCATGGCACCAAACGCTCTCACAAAGCCTTCGACAGTCTGGATGGCGTGATTGGCGTCAGCCGTGAAATCATAAACTCCACTTCACACCCCAATGCCCGACTGATTTTTAACGGCATGCTGCCCCCGGAGGACGCCAATCTTGATGACCGCATTACGCCCGAGATTCCTGTTCCAACTGAGCGACCCTTGCTCCTGGCGGCAGGTCGCCTCGAACAGGTCAAACAGTTCGATCGACTGATCCAGGCGTGGGTTAAGGCAGATTGTGATGGCAAGCTGGTGATTCTTGGAGAGGGCGGCCAGCAGGCACGGCTCACCGCATTGGTCCGGGAACTGGGCGCCGAAGACCGCATTTTCCTTCCGGGTCATGAACCCCGGGTATTTCCCTGGCTCAAGGCAGCCACGGCCTGCATCATTAGCTCCAGCCGGGAAGGCTTTCCTTACATCATGGTGGAGGCTTTGATGGCAGGCTGTCCGGTTCTGTCCACCCCTGTCAGTGGCGTGAAGGACTTCCTGCCTCAACAATGTATTTCAACTTCGGATAGAGTTGAAGATATTGCCAGACTGATAAGGAACGCTCTTGCGGATACCGACTCGCTGGCAGATCTACAGAGCGAAAGCTTCCTGCGGGCTCGGGCGCAACTCAGCCTTGCAACCATGGTGTCGAAGACTGAAGATTTCTATCGGGAACTGCTTGCCAGTGTGCCGGCAAGGCATTGATCACCGTCTCGGCCACGAGCCGATGCCCCTCAAAAGTAAGGTGCGTACCGTCCGTCATAAGGGTACTCATTTTCCGCTGCCATAGCCGAGGGTAGGCGTCTGCGCTGACTGCATTGGGCTCTTGCGTGGCCAGGTACTTTATCCCCTCGTTGTAGCGCTCTATAAGTGGGTTTCTAGGCTCATCCAGATTGGGCGGCGTGGCCACCAGCACGAAAAGCGTGTCAGGAGCGGAACGAACCACCTGTTCAATATTGCCAAGATATTCCTCCAACGGCACCTGCTCCACTGCACCCCAGCGATCCTGCAGGTGAAAGCTGCGGGCCCATTTTTTCAGCTTCTTGACCAGTTTCCTGGCCAGCTTGCGGCGAGGACTATCCGGGTAATAGAGGACGTAAGGCGCCCCACGAAAGGTCAGCCAGGAGTCAACCAGGCCGTACTGGATAAACGCCAGCTTATAATTCCGTGGTGGAAAGGCCTCAGCGTAGCGCAGCAACTCGCGGGTTGTGCTCATGGTGTGACCACAATTGGTGAGAGCCAGGCCCAGGTGTTCTGCTACCATCTCCGGCCAAACCGGTTCGTGGTAATCTTTTAACCCCTCGGTATTGCAATCACCGTAGGCAATACAACCGTTCATAATGTGTGGTGTCTCTGCAATGATTGACCTTTCGGGCCTCGAGCCCTTTGCGTCTGGTTACAACCGGCACTGCTATCGGCACCCGGATGATCCCGCATTGTGTCTCAAAGTTCTCCGCCCTGAAAACATTGAGGCCCGCTTTCAACGGCAGGCCTTGCCTAAAAAAGCACTCGGAAGAGCCAGAATCGACGACAACCGGCAGGAGCTCAGGGCACACCAGCAGCTGGCCATCAGGAAGCTGCTTGCCCAGGGCCGTAGCCATTTGGTCTGGGAGCACCTCCCCCGCTTCCACGGCAACACAGATACATCGCTCGGCATGGCGAATGTCAGCGAAATTATTACAGAAAGCGATGGCCAACCGGCCGAAACGCTCGAAGCCTATCTGAAGCGACGGGGCTTCGACCAGCCAGCTAAGGATGCTGCCGACCGGTTCTGTAACTGGCTCACTGATACCGGCATCCTCACCCGCAACCTGTTGCCCCATAATCTGGTGATTGCCGACAGGAAGGGACAGCCGGAACTGTTTCTGGTGGACGGGCTTGGCGCCCCGTCCATACCTGACAAACTGGCGGCCTTTCCTGCCTGGCGCCGTCGATATATTTCCCGCCGGATCAGGCGGTTTTACCTCCGGATCCAATGGGAAACCAGCGGACGCCACGAAAGCTGGGAAGCCTCCCAGAAACTATGAACCTACCCACGGACTATTATCAAACTTGCCGCCCACGCGGGATGGTGGTAGCTTCCGCTCATCCTGTTTCCTGTTGATTGTCCTCCGGATTATGGCCTTTTCCAAAGCAACGCTACTGATCACTGCTCTCCGGTTAGCCGGAAAACTGCCCCTGCGTGGCGCCCAGCTCATTGGCCGCTTTCTGGGCATGACAAGCTGGATGTTCAAAACCCAGTCAAGTAAAACCACTAGCATCAACCTGAAAATCTGCTTCCCGGAACTGACGGACGAGCAGCATCATCGCATGATCCGCTCCAGCCTGCGTCATACTGGCCAGACCATGATGGAGATTCCGTTAATGTGGGAATGGCCGGTGGAACGCTGCCTCGGACTGATCCGCGAGATTGAGGGCGAGGAACTACTGGCCGAAGCAAAGAAAGATGGCCGAGGTCTTTTGCTGCTGGCCCCACATCTGGGGAACTGGGAGCTCACCGGCCTGTATTTTTCCTCCCGTTACCGTATGGCCGCGCTTTACAGCCCGCCGCATATCAGGGAATTCGAAGATTACATGATCCGGGTTCGCGGTCGCATGGGGTCAGAGCTGGTTCGTGGCGACCGTCGTGGCCTGGCAAGGCTGATCGCCCTGCTGCGCGAAGGTGAAGTGGCCGGCATACTCCCGGATCAGAGCCCGCGAGGCAAAGGCACCGCCTACGCGCCTTTCTTCGGCATGGATGTACGCACCATGACGCTGGTATCCAAACTGCTGCAGAAATCCGGTGCCAAACCCCTGATGACCTACTCCGAGCGCCTGAAAGACGGCCAGGGCTTCCGGCTGGTGATTCGTGAATGCGAACACGGGATCGCCGACCCCGACCCGGTCACCGCGACCACTGCGCTCAACAAGTCAATTGAAAACGTAGTGCGTGAGATTCCAGAACAGTACCAATGGGAATACAAACGTTTCCGCCATCGGCCGACCGGCCTGCCACACCCCTACAGACCCGGGCACGTGTGTAAGTAAATCCCGCGGTTACAGCCGGTGCCTGTGCGGAACTAAAACTGTATAATCCGCGTACCGAACCAGTCTCGACGACTGTCTGTTTCCCTGAAAAAGGCCGGGCCGGATTCATGTCCCCAGAACGCATTGGTGTTGTCATCACCACCTACAATTCCCCGTTATGGCTGAGTAAGGTTCTGACGGGTTATGAAAACCAGAGCCAAAAGGACTTCCGGGTAATCATTGCCGACGACGGCTCCACGGACGAAACCCGCGCCCTGATAGACCAGTTCCGCGAACGCGGCATCCTTCAGCTTGACCATGTATGGCACGAGGACGATGGCTTTCGCAAATGCCAGATTCTCAATAAAGCCATCAGCGAAACCGACTGCGATTACCTGATCTTCACCGACGGCGACTGCATACCGGAACCAACCTTTATCGAAACGCACCAGCGGTTGGCCGAACCGGGGCACTTTCTTTCCGGCGGGTACATCAAACTCACCATGCCAGTGTCCGAAGCGATCTCGGACGAAGATATCCGCAGTGGCGTCATCTTTGACCCGCAATGGCTCGTCAGCAAGGGACAGCCGAAGAACCATAAGCTCTGGAAACTCTCCCGTTCCTCTTTGAAAAAGAAGTTGCTGAATACCATCACGCCGGCTGCCTCCAGCTGGAATGGCATGAACAGCTCCACCTGGACAAAAGACCTGATCGCCGTCAACGGCTTCAACGAAGACATGCAATATGGCGGCCTGGACCGGGAACTGGGCGAGCGCCTTTGGAATTATGGCCACAAGTCGAAGCAGATCCGCTACAGCACTGTCTGCCTCCACCTGGACCATGCCCGCGGCTACTCAAAACCGGAAATCTGGGCCAAGAACCGCGCTATCCGCAAGGCGGTAAAAGACAACCGTACCTTCTGGGCGGAAAATGGAATCAAGAAGAGCCAGGCTGCATGAGGACACTGGTCGTCATTCACAGCCTGAAAATGGGCGGCATGGAACGGGTAGCCGTCAATCTGGCTGACGCCTTTGCGGATGAAGGCCACGAGAGCCACCTGCTGTCCTGCCGCAATCGCCCCAACGATCTCAGCCCTGCCAATCCCTCGGTACACCTGCACCATTTCGACCAGTTCCAGGCGCTGATGAAATCCATCATTGGCATTCCGGTGTTCCTGCTCTCCCGGCTGGTACTGGGCGTGCTGTTACCCAAGTCCCATTTCATGTGGGTGGGCTGGCTCAGTGGCTGGTTGCTCAAACGCCATATCCAGGCCCTGGAGAAACAGTTTGGGCGCTTTGACCGCATCGTTTTCCGGGGGCTAGGCACCTTCAAATACTTCTGGTCCTTCCGCGACGACCGCAACGTGTACGTTCTGGAAAACGTCATCCATTACGACCGTCCGCTTTGGCAGAAAAAGCTGGAATGGAAGCTGGTGTTCCACAACCGCCATCTGGCCTGCGTCTCATCCGGTGTTCTGGAGTCCGCTCGGGAAGCGTTTGGTAAAGGAGATATCGAGCCGAAAAGCCTGCGGGTGATCACCAATCCCTGCCCGGTGGAGCATATCAGCGAGCTTGCCCGGGAAAATGACCCTGACATACCCGAGGAACCTTACATTCTCAATGTAGCCCGCCTGGTGCCGCAGAAAGGGCAGGAACTGCTTCTGGAGGCTTTTTCAAAAGCCAAAATCCCCCACCAGTTGGTGATTGTTGGCGAAGGCCACCTGCTTCCAGAGCTTCAGAAAAAGGCGGTAGATCTGGGGATTGCAGATCGCGTCCTGTTTGCCGGGAAGCGGGCGAATCCCTACCCCTGGATGAAGCACGCGGATTTGTTTGTTCTGGCCTCCGAGTATGAAGGGTTGGGCATCGTACTAACCGAAGCTCTGGCCTGTGGCACACCCATCCTGTCGGTCGATAGCCGCGGTGGCGTCAGGGACGTTTTTCGTGGGGATCTGGAAAAGTATCTAACCCCGCGTACGGCTGAGGGGCTGGCCCGCGGGCTTGAGTCTGTCGCTGCGATGCTGCCTGTTGA